>JAEVZQ010000439.1 GCA_023392135.1 Pseudomonadota bacterium
ACGTGGCTCTCTGGCTCCGGAACCATCCAAAGGTACGTTGTTCGCCATAAGGGAAGCCCCTCCATGAATTCCGCTAAGCACGTCACCGTCGGCGACGCCTCTATACCGGTCATCGGGTACGGTACTTGGCCGCTGAAGGACGAGGAGTGCGCCCGCGGTGTCGCGACGGCACTTCAGTGCGGGTACCGGCACGTCGATACGGCCGAGATGTACGGAAACGAGGCGGCCGTAGGCGAAGGGCTGCGGGCGAGCGGTATAGCGCGCGATCAGATCTGGCTGACGACCAAGGTATGGTGGGAGAACATCGGCGATGGTCCCCTGCAGCGATCGGCCGAGGCCAGCCTCAAGCGGCTCGGGGTCGATCAGGTCGATCTGCTGCTGATCCATTGGCCGAGCAAGACGATCCCGCTCGCCGATTCAATCCGCGCGCTCAATGACGCGAAGCGGCGGGGGCTGACGCGTCACATCGGCGTCTCGAACTTTCCAACGCGGATGCTGGACGAGGCCGTGGCGCTGTCCGATGCGCCGATCATTGCCGATCAGTGCGAGTATCATCCCCACCTCGATCAGTCGAAGGTCCTGGCCGCGTTCCGCCGGCACGGGGTGGCGTTCGTTTCCTACTGTCCGCTTGGACGCGGCTCGGTCGGAGGTGTTCTCGCGGAGCCCGTCGTTCACGAGATCGCCAAGCGCTTGGGGCGGACGCCGGCACAGGTCATTCTGCGCTGGCACATCCAGCAGCCGGGCGTGGTGGCCGTCCCGAAGTCGGGCAATCCCAAGCGCATAGCCGAGAACCTCGACGTGTTCGACTTCGCGCTCGACGACGCCGACATGCAGCGGCTGTCGGCGCTGGCGCGGCCGGATGGCCGGGTGGTGAACCTCGATTTCGCGCCCGAATGGGACTAGGCTCGCGGAAGGCCACCAACCCCCGTCATGTACGAATGCTGACCTGCCCTTCGGAGCGGGGCAGGTGACATGCTCTGAATTCCGGGCAATGGTGGCCGCTCGATCTCCTTTCGGCTGCAACTTATCTCCCGTGTCCAGGTCGTTATCCAACGTCAGCGCGCTTTTCGCCGTGCCCGATTATCGGCGCCTGTGGTTCATTGGCGCCGGCCTTGGCGTAGCGCGCTGGCTCGAATTTCTGGCGCTGGGGGTCTTCGCCTACCAGGTGACAGGCTCGCCGCCTCTGGTGGCGCTCGTCGCAATCGTGCGGATGTTGCCCAACGTCTTCCTAGGGTTTCTCGTCGGCGCACTCGCCGATCACCTCGACAGGCAGCGTATGCTGGCAGGCGGCTTCCTGCTCGGTGCAGTGGCCTACGGCGCGATGGCCGCAATGGCATTCGTGGGTACTGCGGGCTACGGGACGGTCATCCTCGCGGCAACCGCATCAGGCCTGATATGGACCCTTGATATGCCGGTGCGACGGCGCCTTCTGGTCGATGCGGCCGGCATCGAGAGGATGACGGCGGCGCTGGGCTTCGACAACTCTACCAACTACGCCACCCGTGCCCTTGGGCCGATCGTCGGCGGTGCTGCCTATCAGGCCTTCGGCATAGACGGCATCTTCGCACTCGGTGCAACCGTCTATGCCTTCTGCTTCGCAGTCTGTACGCGACTGGAGACGGGCGATCTCTCTGAGGCGCACGAGACGGGAGGGGCGCGGATCTCGACACTGTCGCTTCTGGTGCCGCCACGCGAGCTGCTTTCGAGCCGCCGCTTCCAGGTCGTCCTGGGCGTCACCGTGGTCTTCAACGTCTGGTGCTTTCCCATCATCTCCATGGTGCCGGTTCTGGGCGAGAAGGAGTTCGCGCTGACGCCCGTCCTCATCGGCATGCTGTCGGCCTCCGAAGGGATCGGCGGAACGATCGGCGCGGTGATGATCGGCCTCATGGCGGGGCAGCGGCCGTCCTTTCAGCTCTACTACTTCGGCGTCCTGGCCTTCGTGGTGCTGCTTCTCGTGATGTCGGCCTGGCTGACGCTGGGCGTGGCCGTAATTTGCCTGCTGCTGATCGGGGCTTCTGCCGCGGCTTTCTCGGCCACTCAGTATGCGCTCGTCTACACCATGGCGCCGCCCAAGATGCGCGGCCGGGCGGCGGGCTTCATGTCGATCTTCATCGGTACGTCGACCATCGGGTTCTACAACACCGGGTTCCTCTTCTCCCGTTTCGATTCCGCCACCGCGCTGATGATCATGGCCCTCCAGGGGCTCGTCCCGATCGTAATCCTGGGCGTGCTGTGGGTGAAGGCAAAAAGCTGAGGCCAAGCGGTCAGCCGGGTAAGCTCACTCGCTTCTCAGCTGCGCTATCCTCGCCGATGAGCCGCCAGGCCAGGATGATCACGGCGAGGAGGTATACCACTCCTGCCGGGACCCACATCAGGATGCCGGCGAGCTGCTGGTCCTCCAGCGGCGACAGGCCGAACAAGGGAACGGTCGTCATGTAGGTTTCGTAGATCGGGCGCGGAGAGAAGGTCAGCAGCGCGCCGAGGAACCCGCTGTGAATGATGGTGATCAGCGTCGCCAGCATGGCAGCAGCTGTGGCGGTGACGACCCGCCCGGAACCGAAGCCCACAACGCTCTGCCAAAACAGCAGAGCCGTGCCGAGGAACATCGCGTGCTCGAGCGCGTGCAGGGCTTCGCTGCGCAGCGCTGCCTCATAGGCTGCCGGAGCATGCCAGGCCCAGAGGGCCAGCCCGTGAAGCAGAGCTGCAGGGAACGGGCGCACCGCGGTCTGAAATATGCGGCGTGGAACTCGCCAACCGCTGTCGAGCGCAAGCGCCTCGATCCAGGATCGCGGCAGTCCCCAGGCGAAAGCGATCTGCGGTCGTCCTGCGAGGAGCAGCAGCGGCGCCAATGTCATGAGCAGCAGGTGCTGCGCCATATGGGCGGAGAGGAGGCGGCCGGCGATTGCTTCCAGCGGCGACAGGAGAGCGATCACCAGCACCATCTCGCCTGCCAGAAACATCGCCATATGGAACGGCGAGAGCGCGGCCGGCGCCCGGCCCGCCCGTTGCCAAAGTCGGAAGACACCGCGCCCGTAAAGCCAGTGCGCCAGGATTAACGGCACGATGACGTAGGGATCCAGCTCCCATGCGGTCCAGACCGCGGTGGTAGGCTGGATAGACCCGTGGGCGAGGGCCGGTGCGCCGCCCGCAATCAGCCCGGCAGCTGCGATTATCCAGAATGCTGGCCCCCCGGCGCCTCGCTTCCGCATCAGTCCTGAAGTGCTGGTCGTCGTCCCGAGAAGCGGCGATAGGTCAGTTTATCGGTGCGCGGTGCAGAAACCGCGGACCTCAGCGCCGCGTGATGAGCGGAATATTCGCACGCCGGATCGGTGTTGGCGGCATCCCCCGTCCACGCGAACGCCTGGCAGCGGCAGCCCCCGAAATCGATCCCTTTTCTCGGGCAGGACCGGCACGGCTCCTTCATCCACTCCGTACCGCGATAGGCGGTGAAAGCAGGCGATTCCGCCCAGATGTTCCGGAGCGAGTTCTCCCGGACATTCCAGAACTCGAGCCCGCGGATGCTCTCGGCGGCATGGCAGGGGAGGACCTTGCCTCGTGGCGTCACGTTGAGCGATTGCCGTCCCCAGCCATTCATGCAGGGCTTCGGCCAACGGGCAAAGTGGTCCGGTGCGACGTAGTCGATGAGAATGCCGGGCTCCAGCTCCTGCCGGATGCGGGCGACCGCGGCGTGGGCCTTCTCGACCTGCTCCGGTGTCGGCAGAAGCGCCGTGCGGTTGGCCAGTGCCCAGCCGTAATACTGCGTGTGCGCCACCTCGATGCGCCGGGCGCCGACCCGATGGGCCGCGACGATCATGTCGGCGACACGGCCGATATTGAGCCGGTGGACCACGACGTTGATCGTCAGTGGAAGCCCCAGATCTTTGACTGCGCGCGCCGCTTCCCGTTTCCACTCGTGAGCGCCATGCAGACCTGAAATTTCGTCAGCGCGAGCGGGGTCGATGTCCTGCCAGGAAAGCTGGACATGGTCCAGGCCGGCCTCCGCCAGCCGCTCGAGCCGGGCCTTCGTCACGTTGATGCCGGACGTGATGAGGTTCGTGTATAGCCCGGCCTGCGATGCCCCGCGGGTGAGCGCGACGATGTCGGCCCTGGCGGTAGGCTCGCCGCCTGAAAGATGGAGCTGGAGGACCCCCAGCTGGGCAGCCTCCTCGAACACCCGGATCCAGGTTTCCGTATCGAGCTCGTCGGAGCGGCGGTCGAGCTCGACGGGGTTGGAGCAGTACGGGCACGCCAGCGGACAGCGATGGGTCAACTCGGCCAGCAGTCCCAGGGGGAGCGGTTGCGTCACAGGTCCACCATGCGTCGGCTCGCCAGCTCGGCGAGCAAGGCCTCGACATCGGCCGCTACACGGTTGGGCTCCGCAGAGTATGTGCGGGCGAGATCAGCCACGATTTCATTGAAAGTCAGTGCGCCGTCACAGCGGCGCAGAATTTCGATCGCGGATTGGTTCGGGGTCACGACCCGCTCCGGCGCGAGCAAGACCGTGCGGCTCCGGACCTTATCTTCATGCAGCCGGACGCCACGCGAGAGCCGCGGCCGAGCCTCGGGTGCAATCTTCATGATGCCCCTTTGTCATAAGCGGCGTCGCTCATGCACGAGCGCAGCCCAATTGGCAGAGGTCGGAGCCAGCCTCCGCAATTATTAGCGTTGTCGAGATGCCCCGTGCGCTTATTTGCCGGCAGTCTCGTCCGGCGAATAGTAACCCGTGGCCTCGAGGCCAACGGAGCACTCGTGCAGAGTCGGCGCTGTCCAGTTCATGACCTACTCCTTCTGCCTGCCAGGTATGGACCCCATTGCCCCCGGCGGTTGCTGCCGAGGGATCGTACCCGTAGCAACTGGTTCCCCCGGGACGAGGCGGAGAACTTCGCCATCCTCGTCGTCAGTCACGAGCCAGATAGCGCCTTCCTCGTCGACCTCCACATCCCGGATGCGGCGGCCGAGGTCGGCCAGCATCAGCTCGTTCTGTTCCACCTTGCCGTTGACGATACGCGTGCGAACGAGGCCTTCGACCGCCAATCCGCCGTGCAGCAGATCGCCACGCCACTGCGGAAACAGACGTCCAGCGTATATGGCGAGTCCTGACGGTGCAACTGTTCTCTCCCAGATGTGAACGGGCCGCTCGTAGCCTTCGACGATCGCACCGCGACCGATTGGAGCGCCGGAATAATCGACGCCGCCCGTCTGCATGGGCCAGCCATAGTTGCGGCCGGCCTTGATCAGGTTGATCTCGTCCCCGCCCAGGGGGCCGTGCTCATTGGCCCACAGCTCCCCGGTCTCGGGATCGAGGGCCAGACCCTGAACATTTCGGTGCCCCCAGGAATAGATCATCTCGTCCTTGTCAGGATCGCTTACGAACGGATTGTCCGGCGGGGCCTCGCCATTATCGTTCATTCGGACAATGGAGCCGGCGTGATCCTTCGGGTCCTGGGCGCGGGACATGTTCCGCCGGTCGCCGATGGAGAGGTAGATCGTGTTGTCCCTCGGGTCGAATACGAAGCGTCCGCCGAAATGCAGGCCGCCGGAGTCATGCTTGTTCATGGTGAAGATGACTTCCACGTCATCGAGACGGGGCGGGTCTCCATCTTCGTCGAGCCTCCCTCTAGCGATGGCAGTGCCCGCGCCTTCGGAGGAGGGCTGGGAAAAGCTCAGATAGACGAGCTGATTTTCCGCGAATTGAGGGTGCAAGGCGACGTGGAACAGGCCACCTTGGCTGGAGCTGGTGTCGCCCTGATAACGGAAGATATCGGGAACGCCCTCGACCGGCTCGGAAAGCTCGCCATTGCGCGTGCCGATACGCAGATCGCCTGAGTTGCGCTCGGTGACCAAGTATCGCCCATCCGGCAGGAGCGCGATGCCCCACGGGTGGTTGAGCCCGGTTGCGATCGTCTCAACCTGAACCCTGGCCAGATTCGTATCGATGATCTGCTGATCCTGAGCTTCGAGCGGGCTCGGACTGAGTGTCAGAAGGGCGGCAACGATCGGAAGCTTCGGAACTATGCGTGCACGCATACGGGGCTCGGAGCGCGGAAAGAGGTGAGGTCCGGACCGGAGAACGCTCCGACGTGCAATCGGTTCCGGTACTGCCTTTCCAAGCGCACTGAAGCTGGTGGCGGCCCGACGCGCGTGCCGCCCCGGCCTCCGTCAGTTGCCGATCATGATCTTGATGTCGGTGAATTTGATCTCCGGAGCGCGTTCCGCCATCCATTGCAGCATGAACTGCGAGGGGGCGAGGAACACCTCGGAGCCGTCGAGGTCCGTGGCGATCTGTGATTTGTTCTTGTCCATGAAGCTCTGGAGAGCAGCCTTGTCGTCCGACGTGATCCAGCGCACCAGCTCGAAGGAGCTGGTTTCGAACACGACCGGCAGGCCGTATTCGGTTCCGAGCCGGTCGGCGAGCACATCGAGCTGCAGCGCACCGATGACGCCGATGAGTGGTGGCGAGCCGTCGAGCGGGTTGAAGAGCTGCACGACGCCTTCCTCGGCCATCTCCTGCAGGGCTGTCCTTAGCTTCTTGGCGCGGATCGCGTCGTCGAGACGAACACGGCGCAGGATCTCCGGGGCGAAGTTGGGGATACCGAGGAAGGTCAGGTCCTCGCCTTCGGTCAGCGTGTCTCCGATACGGAGCGTGCCGTGGTTGGGGATGCCCACCACATCGCCCGCGTAGGCCTCGTCGGCGATCGACCGGTCCTGGGCAAAGAAGAATTGCGGCGCCTGCAGCGCCATTGTCTTGCCGGTGCGCGCGAGCTTCACCCGCATGCCACGTGTCAGCCGGCCGGAGCACACGCGCATGAATGCGATGCGGTCGCGATGGTTGGGATCCATGTTCGCCTGGATCTTGAAGACGACCCCGGTCATCTTCGGCTCGGTCGCCTCCACGATCCGCTTGTCGGCCTTGAGGCTCGCGGGTGGCGGCGCGTGCTCGACCAGTGCGTCGAGAAGGTTGCGAACGCCGAAATTCCGTAGGGCGCTGCCGAAGAACACCGGGGTCAGCGTGCCATGGCGGAAGGCCTCGAGGTCGAAGCGCCCGCACGCGTCTATCACCAGCCCGACCTCCTCGCGCCAGCGGGCGAACTGCTCCGGCTCGAGGAGCGCGGTGATGGCCGGATCATCGGGGCCGGTTACCGTAAAACCATCTGGACTCTCGTCGATGCGGCGCACACGGGAGTGGTTGAGGTCGTAGATTCCGCGGAACTCGCGGCCGCGGCCGATCGGCCAGTCCATCGGCGCCGTGTCGAGCGCCAGCACGCGCTCTATCTCGTCGAGCAGCTCCAGCGGCTCGCGGATCTCCCGGTCCAACTTGTTGATGAAGGTGATGATCGGGATGTCGCGCAGGCGGCAGATCTCGAACAGCTTCAGCGTCCGCGCCTCGATGCCCTTGGCCGCGTCGATCACCATGACGGCGGCATCGACGGCGGTGAGCGTGCGGTAGGTATGATCCGAGAAGTCCTCGTGGCCCGGGGTGTCGAGCAGGTTGAAGACCTTGTCGCGGTACTCGAAGGTCATGACCGATGTCACAACGGAAATGCCGCGCTGCCGCTCGATGGCCATCCAGTCCGAGCGCGTGTTGCGCCGGTCCCGCTTGGCTTTCACCTGACCGGCAAGCTGAATGGCACCGCCGAACAGGAGCAGCTTCTCGGTCAGGGTCGTCTTGCCAGCGTCGGGGTGCGAGATGATCGCGAACGTGCGCCGCCGCTAAATCTCGCGCTCGAGCGTCGAGGCGCGGCCCGGGGCGTTGACCGACGCTGCCGGCTCTGCCGGCTCCGGCGCGCGATCGAGTGTCTGGAACGGCTGATCGTTCAAACGGCTTACCCTTGCATTGGGAAAATGAATGGATGTCATGTAGCATTACCGGCGCTGCTGCGCAGCCGCCGGATGGGCGGCGTGGCGCCACCCCCGACAACTCTGGGGCGCGCCAGCCCTGAGCCCTTCATATGGAGCAGTCGGCGATGACACGCAAACTGGATCTGGACAAGTACGCCGAGACACTGAGAGCGCGCCGGGCCCAGTTGCTGAAGGCTCAGGACGATACGGAAGCCGATCGCGGCACGGTGGAGCTGGACCAGACGACGGTCGGGCGGCTTTCCCGGATGCATGCGCTCCAGGAGCAGGCGACCGCCCTTGCGGCGGGGCGGAGGCGCGAGGAGGAGCTGGCGCGCATCGATGCAGCCCTGCAGCGTATCGAGGACGGGGAATATGGCTATTGCGTCGCGTGCGGCGAGGAGATCGACGAGCGCCGGCTGGAGCTCGACCCCTCGCTGCCGACCTGTATCGATTGTGCCCGCAGTGCGCACCGGTGAGCACGTCGAGACCTCGGAACCTGCATCAACTCAACGCGTTCGACTGACGAGAGGACAGCTCGGGGAGTCGAGCGGGGGATAGCGGCTTGCAGAGCTGGAACAGCATGGAGCCGAGACATGAGTTCAACCGGCCTTGAAGTCTTCGACAAGACGCTGCATACGACCAACCTCTGGCTGAACGAGATCGGCCAGCACATAGGCCCGGACAAACAGCGCTGCTACCATGCCCTGAGATCTGTTCTGTTTGCTCTGCGTGACCGGCTAACCGTCGATGGAGCGGCGGACCTCTCCGCGCAGCTGCCGATGCTGATCCGCGGCATCTTCTACGAGGGCTATCGCCCCTCGACAATGCCCCAGCCGATCCGCACGCTGGATGAGTTTCTGGGCAAGATCAACGAGCAGCTCCAGAACATCCGACCACTCGGTGCCGACGAAGCCGCGCGTGCCGTGTTCCGTGTTCTGGAAAACAACATCACCCCCGGCGAGATTGCCGAGGTCAAGCAAATGCTGCCACCAGAGATCCGAACGCTCTTCCCCAGCGCGGCTGGTCCATCGGCAGCTCAGCAGCAGGCGCCGCTCAACAGATAAGTTAACGTGCCTGCGGCTGGACCACCTCGAAGCCTCCGATGCGATGGTCGCTGAGGACCTCGGGCTTGAAGACGAGGCCGTGACCCGGCCGCTCCGGCGGCCCCAGCTTCCCGCCCACGGGGATGGCCGGCTCGATCCAGAGGTCATCGTTCCAGTCCATGTACTCGAGCCAGCTTGCATTCGGGATGGATGCGAGCAGGTGCACGTTGAGCTCGTGGAACAGGTGCGGCGCGATGCTGATGCCCCAGGTCTCGGCGACGGCGGCGATCTTGCGCAGCTCGGTGAGGCCGCCCCGCATCGGGTCCGGCTGCAGGATGGGCGTGCCGGGCCTGGTGAAGAAGGGCCTCAGGTCGTAGCGGGTGAAATGGCTTTCGCCACCGACGATGCGGGTTTTCAGCGCCGCCGCGACCCGCTGATAGCCTTCGAAGTCTTCGCAGACGACCGGCTCCTCCAACCAGTAGACGTCGAGGTCGTCGAAGTAGCGGCCGGCCTGGATGGCCGTATCGGCGCTCCAGCCCATGTTGACGTCGATCATGATCTCGATGTCGGGACCGAGCGCCTCACGCATGGCGCGGACGTTCCTGACGTCCTCCCGCCATGGGCGAACGTGGGCGACCTGCATCTTGATCGCCTCCATCCCCATGTCCGTGAATTGCTTTGCCCGGGCGATCATGCCGTCGCGTCCGAGGCCCCGCCAGCATCCGGAGCCGTAGGCCGGCACATCATCGCGGCACTTGCCCCATAGCCGGTAAAGCGGCAGCCCGGCGCGCTTGCCGACGATGTCCCACAGCGCGATGTCCACCGCGGACAGGGCAAAGACGGAGATTCCGGCACGCCCCACCCAGTAAGTGGACTTCCACAGCGTCTGCCAGATTCCCTCGACCTCTGTTGCATCACGACCGAGCACCTTCGGTGCGATCATTTCCTCGAGGCAGGTATCGATCGTCTCCAGCCCGCCCGAGAGGGGCTGCAGGTAGGCCATGCCGGTGATGCCGCCGCGGGTGGAAATCTCCAACACCAGCAGCTCCCGGTGAGTGGGCGGCATGATGCCGTTGGCGGGCGGCTCGCCCGACCAGGGGATCCGGAGAAGGGTTGTTTTGAGCGCGGTGATGGTGGTGTCGGTCACGTGGGCAATCCTGCTTTCGATGATTGTCGTACATCGTGGCACGGGGCTCGGGAATCGCACAACTTGCATGTCGTTCGATCATCAGAGAATAATCGACCGGCAACTCGCGAATGACCTCGCCGATCAAACCCGCTACAACAGCGCGCCTGCAGCACGACCGCGGGATTTTGCGGGTCCATCGCGTTGCGGCAGTCCAAGGCGGAATTCGAAGTTTTCCGGAGGAGAAATGAGCTTTCTTAAACTGACCGGCCTTGCCATCTCTGCGCTTGGCCTCGTCGCGGCCGGCACGGCATCGGCGCAGACGACCTTCAAGATGAACATCTCGGTGCCGCACGATTCACACTATGGCGTCGCCGTCGATACGTTCGCAGCCGAGGTGGAAAAGCGCACCAACGGCCGCTACAAGATCCAGAATTTCTATGCCAGCGCGCTCGGCAACGAGCGTGAGGCGATCGAGGCCGTTCAGCTCGGCACGCTCGACATGGCGATGAGCTCGACCGGCCCGGTGCCGAACTTCGTGCCGGAGCTGGCGATTCTCGACATTCCCTTCCTGTTCCGGGACTACGCCCATGCCCGGGCGACCCTTGACGGTCCAGTGGGCCAGGAAATGCTGGAGAAGTTCGAGCCGATCGGCATCAAGGCCCTGGCCTGGGGCGAGAACGGGTTCCGCCACATGACGAACTCGCAGCGCTCCGTGCGCAGCCCGGAGGACCTCAAGGGCCTCAAGATGCG
>JAEVZQ010000449.1 GCA_023392135.1 Pseudomonadota bacterium
CTGGCGGAACCCCCTCACCCCGACCCTCTCCCCACCGGGGAGAGGGAGATTGGGCGCGAGCTTGACTTGGCGTGCTTCTGTCTAAATCGGAAAAGCTCTAGTTATTTCGCAAGGCCCATCAGCTTCATCATCTCGCCGATCTCCGCGTCATCGCGCTTCATGAAATCAGCAAAGCCGGCAGCGTCGGCGTAAATTGTCTCGAAGCCGCGCTTCGCCATGAACTCCTTATAGCCTTCGCTGTCGTAGATTTTCTTGAACAGCTCCTCGTAGCGCTTGGCGATGTCCGGCGGCAGGCCTTTCGGTCCGACCATGCCGCGCCATACGCCCTTCGTCCAGTTCGACCCGCTCGCCTCCTTGAGCGTCGGAACATCAGGGAATACCGCAGACCGCTTCTCTGCCATGAAGGCCAGGCTGCGGGTCCGTCCGGCATCCATCAGCGCGCGGGCCTCCGGCAGCGAGCATACGACGAGATCCACGCCCCCTGCCGCAAGATCAGTCATGGCAGTGGCCGCTCCGGTGCTTGGGACCCACTGCGTTGCATTGGGATCGGCACCGAGTGAGTGAAGCATGCCCGCCAGCGCCAGATGCCAGCTGCCACCCTGGGCCGTTCCTGAAGATTTGAGCTTACCGGGGTTTTTCTTGATCGCGTCCACAAGCTCGTTCAGCGTCTTGAATTCCGAATCGGTTCGTACGTGAACGGCTGCGGGATCGAAGTTCATGAGTCCCAGCGGCGTGTAGGACGCGTGCGTGAGGTCCGTCAGCCCCATCCAGTGCATCATGTTGATCTCGAGAGTGATCAAGCCGATCGTGTAGCCGTCTGGCTGTGCCGTCGCGATGGCGGAGTGGCCGACTACGCCGTTGCCGCCGATGCGGTTGACGACATTCACCGGCTGTCCAAGCTCCTCCTGCAGGACGGCGCCAATGTACCGGGCAACAGCATCCGTGCCGCCGCCTGCTGCCCACGGCACGATCACCGTAATCGGCCGTTCAGGGAATGCGGCGCTGGCCTGGGTTGCCAAACCGAAAACCATTGCGGTCGCGCAGATCGCCGACTGCAGCCATCTCCATGGAATCATCAGCATTCTCCAGATTTCCTCCCCAACCTTCATCAGGTGCTGGCCGGTCCAGTGCCAAAGCTCTGAACAGCTGACCTGATCGCGAAGACGGATAGAATATCCGGGCGCTTGCTGATTGGTTGTCACAGAACTTTTGCCGCCGGTTCATGTCGCGCTCGCCAAGCTCGCCTCGCGCAGGGCTCGATTGCTGCCCTCAGGCCGCTGCGGCGGCATATTCGTAGGCCAGCCAGGGACGCGACCGCCCCAGCTTCTCGACAAGGAAGTCGACGAAACATCTGACGCGCGCGGACGTGTGCCGCGCTCCGAAGAAGACGGCGTAAACTCCCTGCAATTCGCCGGCGTGGAAGCCCTCCAGCAGCGCAACCAGCCGGCCCTGGCGCACATCCTCGCCGACCTGAAACCAGCCGAGCCGTGCAATTCCGCCTCCCGCTACCGCCATGTGCCGGAGCGTTTCGCCGTTGTCGCCGTAGAAGCTGCCCTCGACGGCAATCGGCCGGACGTTTCCGTCGATCATGAAAGGCCATTCGTTCAGGCTATGCCGCAGATTGTACGTCAGGCAGATATGGGAAAGGAGATCCCTCGGATGCCGGGGAGTCCCATTCCTGTCGAGGTAGTCGGGCGAGGCGACGACGACGCGGCGGCTCTCGCAAATCTTGCGCGCCATCAGCGAGCTGTCCTGCAGCGGTCCCACGCGAATGGCGACTTCCACCTGCTCCTCGACGAGGTCGACCACCTTGTCGCTCAGCGACAGGTCCAGCTCGATATGGGGAAAACAGCTCAAGAATTCCGGGATCAACGGGAGGATGCGATGAATGCCGATGCCGATCGTCGAATTGACCTTCAGCCGCCCCCTCGGTTGAATGAGATGTTGCGTGACCGCGTGCTCCGCCTCCTCTATCTCAGAGACGATCTTGACGCAGCGCTTGTAATAGAGCTCGCCTTCCGGGGTCAGCCTGAACTGCCGCGTCGAACGGTCGATCAATCGGACGCCGAGATGACCCTCGATGCGTGACATGAGCTTGCTGACGGCAGAGGGAGACAGCTTCAGCGCTCGTGCTGCCGCAGAAAAGCTGCCGGCACTGACCACGCGCACGAATGCCTCCATGCGCCCCGCCCGGTCATGTTCCCTTTCCGCGTTGCGCGCTCCTCCTCGATGAATTCTTTTCACGGTCCCTATTCCCGTTTTAACTCTGGCATCAACTCCCCACCTTCAGCAGACTGCAACAGGAAGGCGCGGAATGGAAAGGTTCGGCGCAGAGCTGAAGGAGGACGGCCGATTCATGAAGATATTCGTCACAGGCGCGACCGGCTACATCGGCGGATCCGTTGCCACGCGTCTGCTGGCTGACGGACATCATGTCATCGGACTTGCGCGCAGCGAGCAGGCAGCGGCCAGCCTCGAGAAGCGGGGGATCGAACCGGTCATCGGCACGCTCAACGACTATGGCCCCCTCCAGCGAGTGGCGCGGTCGGTCGATGCTGTCATCAACGCGGCTCAAGCAGATAACCCTTTCGTCGTCCTCGCTATCCTGCCGCAGCTCAGCGGTACTGGAAAGGTCTTCATTCAGACGAGTGGATCGAGCGTCATCAGCACCTACGATCAGGGTGAGTATGTCGATCGGGTTTTCCAGGAGGACACGCCCTTCACGCCGATGCCTGAGAAGGCGACGCGAGTTGCGATCGATGAGCAGGTGCTCCGCGCGGCGCTCGACGGCGTGCGTTCTATCGTAATCCGCCCATCGCTCATTTATGGGCGCGGCATTGGGGTGGACTCGTGCAGCGTCCAGGTCCCCAAGCTCATCGATCAGGCCAAATCAGGAGTCGCCCGGCATATCGGGCCCGGACTGAATGTCTGGTCCAACGTCCACATCTCGGACGTTGCCGCTCTCTATGCTCTGGCTCTGGAGCATGCGCCGGCCGGTTCGCTTTTTTACGCCGAGAACGGCGAGGAATCGATGAAAACGCTGGTCGAGGCCATCAGCCGCATGCGCGGGCTTGGCGGGCGCACGGAAGAGTGGCCGATCGAGGAAGCCGCAGCCGCGCTCGGGCCCGGCGCCCACCTGACGTTCGGATCGAACAGCCGGGTGCGGGCGGCGAAGGCACGCAAGGTGCTAGGCTGGGCGCCCGAAGGCCCGTCGCTCCTGCACGAAGTCGAGCAGGGCGCCTATAGAGAGCTTTATGGCCGTTGAGGCTGCGCTGACTGAGACCAATCCGGGGAGCAACAATGCCGGCATACGTCATCGTGGATCTACAGGAGCTGATCGACGCGGATAAGCTGAACGCGTATCGCCCGCATGGCGCGGCAGCTGTCGAAAAATATGGCGGGCGTTACATCGCGCGTGGGGGAGAGACTGCAAGTCTCGAAGGCAACTGGACATCACAGAGGATCGCCATCCTCGAGTTCGAGTCTCTGGAGAGGGCACGCGCTTGGTACGACTCTCCGGAATATACTGCTGCGAGAAAGGTCCGGGACGGCGCCTCGCGGACACGCATTCTGGCCGTCGATGGCGTCGCGTGATGATCGGACGGCGAGCCTATGGTCCGGCAGCCGAAGCTGCCGATCACCTCGTCTCGCCCGCGCCACGGTGGTACACGTCATCCGTGCGCACGATGTCGTCCTCACCGAGATAGCTGCCGATCTGGACCTCGATGAGCTCGAGCGGCACCTTCCCCGGGTTCTCGAGCCGATGCCATTGCGTCGCGACGATGTAGACGCTCTCGTTCTCGCGAACGAGCTTCTCGCGCTCGCCGATGGTCACCTTGGCCGTGCCGTGCACGACGACCCAGTGCTCTGAGCGATGATGATGCATTTGCATCGAAAGCTTGCCGCCCGGCTTCACATGCAGCAGCTTCACCTGGAAGCGCGGACCCAGTGACAGGGTCTCGAAATAGCCCCAGGGCCTATAGCTTCGCAGATGCTGCTCATGCTCCTTGCGGTTGCCGAGCTTCAATTGATTGACGATCTTGGAAACGTCCTGAGCGTGGGATTTGTCGGCAACCAGCAGCGCATCAGGCGTGTCGACGATTACGAGATTCTCGACGCCGAGTGCGGAGACCAGCGCCTTCTCGCTGTGAACGTAGCAACCGGATGAATTCTCCAGCACGGCGTGGCCATGGCTTACGTAGTTGCCTTGGTCATCGCGAGGCGCGATCTCCCAGAGCGATGACCAGGAGCCGACATCGTTCCATCCGATGTCGACCGGCACCATGGCAGCCGCAGCCGTCTTTTCCATAACGGCATAGTCGACCGAAATATTGGGGCACTTTGCAAAGGCCTGCTGCTCGAGCCTCATAAAGCCGATGTCCATGGTGGCCCGATCGAATGCAAGCTGCGCGAATTCGAGGATCTCGGGCGCGAGCCGCTGCAGCTCGTCGAGAAAGGTCCTGACGTTGAGAACGAAGATGCCGCTGTTCCAGAAATAATGCCCGTCATCCACGTAAAGCTGCGCCGTTGCGGCGTCTGGCTTCTCCGCGAAGGCCTCGACCCTGAACGCATTGCCGCCTAAGTCATCGAGAGCCTTGCCGCGATGGATATAGCCATACCCGGTGTGGGGACTCGCGGGCTTGATCCCGAACATTACGAGCCGGCCGCTGGCTGCAACCTTCCCGGCGAGCTGAACAGCTTCGAGAAAACCTGCCTCGTCTGCAATGACGTGGTCGGATGGCATAACGACCATTATGCCGCCGGGGTCCTGGCGGGCGACGCTCAGAGCGCCGACGGCGATGGCAGCGGCCGTGTTGCGCGCCACCGGCTCCAGAATGATGGTCCCCTCACCGGCACCGCAAGAGTCCAAATCCTCCTTGACGAGAAAACGGTGGTCCGCGTTGCAGAGAATGGTCGGCTGGCGGAAGCCTGCTTCCGGCCGCAAGCGTTTCAGAGTGGCGCCCAGCAGGCTGGTATCCCGCCCGTTGAAACGGATGAACTGCTTTGGATACATGGCCCGCGACAGTGGCCAAAGGCGGGTCCCCGAGCCTCCGGACAATATGACGGGATAAAGTCCGCTCATGCCAGTCCTCATCCAGCCTGAGAAAAGAAGCGAATCAATCAAAAAAGTAACTAAAATCAAATACTTGCTGTGTGTTGCGGATCGGAAATGCTTTCAAGGGTATGCCGAGACCATATGCGAATTCTCGATCATCACACTAGCGGCGGGATGGCGGCAAAACCAGCGCCATCCACGTTCAAGTTGTGGGACAGAGCTAACGCGGCAACTGACCTGATCTGATCTGCCTCCCAGTCCCTCAACCAGCCTTACGGAGCAAATCAGCGCGCGGAATTGGAGCGCATCAGCCGTTCACGCAGCGAGCGGAGGGCGTCGGCTGCCTGCTGCGGGGTGTCCGTGGCCGGGCTGGCGGCACCATTGCGGATCTGGTGCTGAGGAGCGCGCGCCGGGACTGGATCCCGACGCAAGCTGCCCGGCGAAGCGGATCCGGCAGCCCCGGTCTGCGCCGATGCTGCCTTGGGCATCAACGGGTCAGGGGTTTCGCGGACCCGGCCGGCATACGCTTCAGAGGCCATTGCGGCTGGCGAAAGATGATCGCCTAGCATGGCGGCGGGCTCCAGATCGTGGACATCCTCGACACCCGCACTCACGTGGTCTGCATTGGCGCCACAGGACCGCCAACGCTCGACGATCATGTCGAGGAAGCCTTCGTCGCCGACGGACTTCTGCCATTTCTCGCTGAACCGTGCGGTGGAGCTGCGCGGCAGGGCCGATCGCGGCAGCTCGTCGAACTTGATGCGCACGGGCAGACTGACGCCATCACCGAATGCAATCGCCTCCCGCTGGCCGAGCGCCGGCAGGAACTCCAACAGCCCCGAGCCCGTGTCGGACACCGCCGATGTGACAATCTGCTGGTCGCGATCGTTGGACATGCGCAGAGCGAAAACGGTGTTGCACTGGGACAGGATGGTCGGGTCGATCTCCGCCGGCCGCTGCGTGACGATGCACAGCGATGCGCCGTACTTGCGGCCCTCCTTGGCAATCTTTGCGATGGCCCGCTTGCACGGCTCGAAGCCCACATTCGGATTGGCCGGGACATAGCGGTGCGCCTCCTCACAGACGAGCGTCACCGGAACCTGCCCCTCGCTCCACAGCGCGAAGTCGAAGGTCATCCGGCAGAGCACCGAAACGACGACGTTGACGACCTCCGTCGGCACGCCGGTAAGCTCGAGGATGGTGATCGGCTTGCTGTTGACAGGAACGCGGAAGATCTGCCCGAGAATCTGCGCCATGCCGTCATAAACGGTCAGTGATCCGAACATGAAGGCATACCGCGCATCCTGGCCGATCGTGTCGATGCGGGTCTTGATCTGGCGATAAGGATGCAGGTCGCGCCTGTTCTCGAGCTTGCCCATGCGCTCGTCGATCAACGCGGTCAGATCGGAGATGCGGTAGGGAACGGGCGTATCCACGGTGAACCGGCCCGGATCCAGAACGCCCCGCCGGAGTGCCTGGATCTCCTTGGCGCGGCCCATGGCATAGCGCGCCTTGGCAATCGGGATGAGCTCCTGCAGGATCTCCACCTCGGCCTTGCGTCCCTCCGGATCGCCGATCAGGACCTCGACCACCTCCTCGAATGTCAGCAGCCAGAACGGAAGCTGGAGGTTGCGCGGCGAGAGCACCT
>JAEVZQ010000137.1 GCA_023392135.1 Pseudomonadota bacterium
ATCGCGATGAGGTCACAGCCGCGTGCCTCGGCGGTTTCGATGATCCCCTTCCAGGGAAACTCGCTTTCGACGCGGATTGCCTCGCACTGAACGCCTCTCGCCGACGCCTCGCCGCGCACCCATGCGAGATGCTCGTCGATCTCCTGCGAAATCCGCTTCCTCGTTTCCTCAGGAAGCTCCGTAATGTTGACGCCGAACACGACGACGTCTGCTGGCTTGCCCGAGACGCGGACAACCGTGACCTCCGCCCCGAGCGCCTTGGCGAGATCCAGGCTGCGCTCGACAGCGCGCTTTGACAGCTCGGTGCCGTCGGTGGGAACGAGGATGTGATGGTACATGCATTCTCCTGCCGTCTGGCCTCGCCGGCGAGACTATTTCCAGCCCGACTGCGTTTCCAGGCGAAATTCGGCTCACGGCACAAATCCCTGATGATCACCGCGAACCCAGGAATGCGTTGATCGGCATCAAGCGAAGGGCCGCGGCATCATCCGGTCGGACCATCGCCAGCAGCCAGCCCGAGCGTTAACCGGGCACAGCTCGTTCTATTGTTGCAGAGCCGATCCTGCGTCAGCATTCAAGTTCCCACCCTGTTCGATTTGAAAACGGGGCCTACGCGATGGAATCGCTTCCGGACCACGAGAAACACCTCGTCCTGCAGCTCCTCGACTTCACCAGGCGTGAGAAGGAGCACGGCAGTCCCGAAGCAATCCTGAACGACCTTCACGACATCACATACCGGACCTGCAACCTCAATGTACTCGGGGCCCTGCAATTTCCCGTGCGCTGGGGAGATTGGGCAAGACTGGAGAAGGGCAAGAACGTCTTTCTGCACGAAAGCGCTCCCGAAGCCTGGTGGCGCGAGTGGAAGGCGTTCAACAGGCAGCATCCGGGCCCGTCTCTGGCCCTCGCTCAATTCGCCATGGCTCCCTTCACATTGACCGAGCTGATGCAGATGCTGGAGCCGATCGGCCACGACCGATGGCCTTTCGAGCTCGCGCTGAAACACGGCATCCGCGACGCGCTCACGTGTCCGGTAGGTGGCCGTTGGGCCGTGGGCTTTTGGTCGCGCCACGTTCTCTCCCAGCGCCTCGGCCCGGAAGCCCGCGCAATGCTCTTCATGGGAGCGACGTTCGCGGCCATCGGCCTGCAGAGGCTCGTCGCGCCACACGCCAGCCGCTTGGGGAATACAGCAGCCCTTACGCCGCGCGAGCTCGCCGTCCTGCGGGCATTATCGTTCGGCAAACCGTTCTCCGAGATCGCCAGCTCACTGGAGCTCGGCGAGGAGACGGTCCGCTCGCATATCAAGAAGGCGCAGGCCAAGTTGCAGGCTCACAACCGCACCCATGCCGTCGCGCAGGCGCTGAGACTCCGCCTGCTCCCCTAGCGATACTGGTCTCCCCCCGATCGGGGATGGCATCGCCCACCAAAGCGGTCATCTTGCCCGGTGAACTGGTGGGAGAAGCTGATGCAGCATACCTGGGCAGGTCGGCGGGTGCTCATTGTCGAGGACAATACGATAGTCGCGATGCCGCTCGTATATTTTTTCGAGGACTGTGGTGCCGAAGTCATTGGCCCCGTTCCGACCCTTCATGCGGCCCTTTCCGCGATCGACAATACCGAGCAGATCGACGGCGCCGTGCTCGATGTGGAACTCGGCAGGGAATTGGTCTGGCCGCTCGCATTTGCGCTCAATGAGCGCGGCATTCCGTTCGTATTTGCCACGGCGTCGGCCAACGAAGGCATTTATCCCTCGTCCTTGTTGCCTTTTCCGCGGATTGCCAAGCCTTACTCCGAGGAAACGGTGGCAGAATCGCTTCACTCTCTCATCGAGGATGCGACCGGGCCCGGACTGGTCGCGGCTGAGTGACCTCCAGCGCTCCTATCGTCAACGGAATCCCGGCGGCGGAGTGAAACCCTGGTATTCCCGCTCGAGCAGCCGGGCCAGCGCGATGCAGGTCAGGTCGCCATATTGCGGCCCGATGATCTGCACGCCGACCGGCAGGCCTTCCGGCGTAAATCCCGCCGGGGCTACGGTCGACGGTAGATAGACTACCCCTGAGTAGCCTGCCCAGAAGAGCTGGTCCGTGGTCGGCACTTGCTTGCCGTTGACCGTGATCGTGCGCTCGTGGCGCTCGCCCTTCTGGTCGTGCGGAAACGCCGCGGAGGCCGCGGCGGGGCAGATCAGCACGTCCCACTCGCGGAAGAACTCGGCCCAGGCGAGCCGCATCTGGTGGCGCCTGTTGTTGAAAGCGAGCCAGTCGCGATGAGGCATGATGTTGGCCCGCGCCATGCGTGCGTGATAGCTCTCGCCGGAGGGATCGAGTTGAGACGCGATCTCCTTGTTTTTCGCCAGCATCTCGTCGGTCTGGCGTGCCGATGTGGCTGCGCGCAGGAGAGCGATGTAGGCACGGTTCGCTTCCCGTGTGTCGACAGCGGGGCGCGCCGTATGGCTGACGGTCGCTCCCTGCTTGCCGAGGAACTCCGCGACGGCAGCGATCCGGTCCTGCACGGCGAGATCCACCTCGGAGCAAGGATCATCGAGCATCACGGCCACATTGAACTCGCCGAGGCGCGTGCGGCGCGAGGCCGGCAGCGCGAGCCGCCAGCCCGTGCCGTCGATCTCGTCCGGACCTGCCATGACCGAGAGGCCAAGCTCCAGATCCTCTGCGCTGCGCGCCATCGGCCCGATGACCGAAATGTCGGTTTGCGCGACGATGCCGGGCAATGCCTGGCCGCGCGGCGGACAGATGCCCCAGGTTGGCTTGTGGCCGTAGACACCGCAATAATGAGCCGGATTGCGGATCGAGGCGCCGATGTCACTGCCGGCTTCCAGCCCGGTGAGGCCGGCAGCAAGCGCGGCGGCAGAGCCGCCCGATGAGCCGCCAGGTGCGCGTGAGAGATCCCAGGGATTGTTCGTGGTGCCGTAGACGTCATTGAACGTCTGCCAGTCGGCGAGATAGAGCGGCACGTTCGTCTTGCCGAAGAGAACGGCGCCGGCGTTCAGAAAGCGATCGACGGCAAGCGCATTGCGCGCGGGATAATTCTGTTTCAATTCCGGCACGCCCCATGTCGTCGGCATGCCTACAACATCGAAGCTTTCCTTGATGGTCATCGGCACGCCGTGCAGCGGGCCCCAGTCCTCGCCTCGCGCGAGTGCCTCGTCGGCGGCCTTCGCGCGTTCGCGCGCCCGTGGCAGCACGGTCGCAATAATCGCGTTGAGTTTTGGATTGAGCAGCGCCACGCGTTGGAGGAACAGCTCGAGAAGCTCGCTCGCGCTGATCGATTTGTGCTTGATCTCGGCGGCAAGCTCACTCGCCGAGCGGAACGGCGTACCAAGCATCTGATCTCTCCATCACGGCTGAGACTTCTATCATCGGTCGAACCGACGGTCGCGAGCAAGCCACCAAATATGTTCGACGTCGGACGAATTCGGAGAGCGCTGCGCCTGTGGGATCCGGAACAAAAGGGAACGCAATTGTGTGGCACACGTTGCAGCCACATCCATCTGCAAACACGAGCGAGTGAAACGATGGCGAAACAGAGCAGGCCGCAGAAGAAAACGGTCGAGCGCGTGATGCACGAGTACAAGCATGGCGAGCTCAAGAGCGGCGGCCGCCGCAAGGTGAAAAATCCGAAACAGGCGGTCGCGATTGCATTGAGCGAGGCCGGGGCCTCGAAATCCCAGAGCCCCGCCCAGAAGCGTCGGAGCCTCCAGCGCACCAAGACAAAGGAAGCGCGCGGCGAAACGGCCAAGGCCCGCACGGAAGGCCGCGGTCGCAAGACCGACGCCCGCAGCACAGCCGGTCGAGGTGGCGCGGCGCGCCGTGGTAGTGCGCGTACGAGCGCGGCACGCAGCACATCCGCCCGCGGCGGCGCAAAGCGTGGCGGAGGCGCCCGCAGGGCAACCGGCAGCGGCCAGGGGATGACGAAGGCGCAACTCTATCAGGAAGCGAAGCGCCGCAACGTCCCGGGCCGGTCGAAAATGTCGAAGGGCGAGCTGGCCAAGGCGGTCGGCCAGAGTTGAGATAAGGCTCAGCCGGCCGCGTCGCCTGTGACGCGAGGCATCTTGCAGCCTTGTGCCGATGCGGCGAACCGGCCAGTTTGCGCGGGTACGCGGCAACCACAGGTGAGCACGACGCCTTGCGCCTGACCGATCTCGCAGACGGCACACTCGACGCTCTGAGAAATGCCGGCGAGTATCTCGCCGATCTCGCAACGCCCTCCATTCGGCTCGGCGTGACGGGTCTCGCCCGCGCGGGCAAGACCGTTTTCATCACCGCGCTCATTCGCAATCTTACCGAGGGCGGCCGGCTGCCGTTCTTCGATGCTTACGCGGAAGGGCGCATCGTGCGCGCCTACCTGCAGCCGCAGCCCGACGACGATGTCCCCCGCTTCGACTACGAAGCTCATCTCGGTGCGATCCTCGGCAATCCGCCCCGCTGGCCGGAGAGCACGCGGCACATCAGCGAGCTGCGCGTCACCGTCGAGTACGTCCCGTCGGGCATGCTGAAGCGGGCGATGACGACGGGGCGGCTGCACATCGATATCGTCGATTACCCGGGCGAGTGGCTGCTCGATCTGGGGCTGCTCGACCAGAGCTATGCGGAGTGGTCGGCCCTGTCGATCGCGCTCGCCTCGAAGCCCGCGCGCAGTGCTGTGAGCACACAATGGCGACGCCTCCTCGAGACAATCGATCCGGCAGCACCACAGGACGAGCAGCTCGCGCTCGAAGCCGCGCGCTTGTTCACCGCCTTCCTCGCCGCCGCCCGCCCGGCCGAGCCGGCGCTCTCGACGCTCGGACCGGGCCGG
>JAEVZQ010000013.1 GCA_023392135.1 Pseudomonadota bacterium
TCGGCACTCAGTCCCGTGCCGCAATCCGCGCTTTTCAGAGCACGGTCGGGTTGCCCCAGGACGGCTATGCAAGCCTGCAGCTTCTCGATCTGCTACGCCAGGCTGGCGGTTCAATGAAGGAGTGAGAAATCAGTGCGCGATGGCTCGGCAAGGCGGTGCGTGACTTCGCAGCTCGTGGGCTTGGTGGCCGGGCTTGCCCTTGGTATCAGCCTGTTGGCGGCCGCGCTGCTGCCGTCGACGGCACACGCCCAGAACGAGTGGGGCGCAAGCTACATCACGCCGTTTCCAGAGGACGACGTCTATCGGCTCCAGGTCATCGGCGATGGCATGGCCGAGGGCGTGTTCGGTGCGCTGACGGAGGCCTTCCGCTCAGATACGCGCGTTCGCATGCCGAACAGCCATAAGCGGCTCAATGGCTTCATTCGGATGCGTCCGGAGGACTTCGCCCAGTTCGAGGAGTCGATCAAGAGCGAGCCGCTGCATGTTGCGGTCATCATGCTCGGCGCATCCGATCGTGTCGCGCTCCGCGCTCCGGACGGCCGGCGCGTGTACGTCGGGTCCGACGAGTGGAAGGAGGAGTACGGGCGGCGGGTGGATCGCATCACCCGCGCGCTGAAACGCCGTGGTGCTGCGGTTTACTGGGTTGGGCTGCCGATTGTCAGCCGCTCCGACATGAACGAAGACGTGCGCATGCTGAACTCGGTCTTCCGGGAGCGGGCGCTCCTGAACAGCGTCAAGTTCATCGATATCTACGAGGCATTTGCCGACGAGGGTGGCCAGTACACCCAGTATGGTCCTGATCTCACGGGCAAGCAGCGCCTGCTGCGCGGCGGCGACGGTATCTACTTTACGGCCGTTGGCTATCGGAAGGTGGCCCACTTCGTCGAGCGCGAGATCAAGCGCGATCTGATCCAAGCAAAGAACGAGCGAGACATTCCCCTGGCTGGCAGCGAGCCCGAGCAGCGCCGCATCTCGCCCAAGACGCAACAAAACGAATGGGCCGGGAGCGTGCAACCGGCTCCGCAGGAAGGGGAGAATTCCGGGGCCAAGGCGAGCGCCAGCGCGCCGCAGAACACCACCACGGTGCCTGGAGCACTCCGGGCGGAAAACAGCAAGGTCGCGATTAAGACGACTGGCGCCTCCGGCAAGGAGGAAGCCGTCACCGTCGAAATACTGCGTCCGGCCATTCCGGAGTCGATTGTTGCTCTGGTGTCGCGCCAGCATTCTCAGAGCCATCCGGCGCAGCTTGGCGACACCATCCCGGAAACGTTGCCTGGAGGTGTGATGGTCCTGAGCTCCATCACACCGGGACTGGCGGCAGGCTCCCAGGCTCAGCGCCGCCGCCTTGCGCCAACCCAGTCGCCGTTCTTCAAGGAGCTGGTGAAGGGCGAGCGGATGACGCCCAAGCCCGGCCGCGCCGACGATTTCACCTGGCCGCCGCCGGAGGCTTCAGCACCACCACGTATCGAGCGCCGCTCTCAGTCCAGCCCCATTCCTCTTCCCGAGAGGAACCCGCAGGCTGTCGAAGGGCAGCCCAGTCAGGGGTGATGGGAGTGGTGGCCCCCCACTCCACTACCCACCCTGCTTCGCCGCCGCCTTGTTTCAAGCGTTCTGGCCACCGCTGCCATAGGGACGTGTGAGGATTTCGAGGTTGTGCCCGTTCGGGTCCTCGAAATAGAACCCCCGGCCGCCATCCCGGTGGTTGAGCTCGTCCGGATTGCTGTGATGAGGATCGGCCCAGAATGCCAGGTTGCGCTCACGGATGCGCGCGAAGATCTGGTCGAACTCCGGATCGCTGACCAGGAATGCGAAGTGCCGCGGTGAAATCTGCTCGTCGGTGTCTGCGAAATCCAGCGATGTCTCGCCGACCTTCACGAAAGTGAAGGGCCCGAAATGTCCCGGTTCGGGCAGCCCCAGGACTTTTGCAAGGAAGTCTGCTGAGGCGTCCTTGTCCCGGGCTTCGATGATCGTGTGATTGAAGCTGACGGCCATGGTTGCTTCTCCTGCGCCGGCTTACTCTCGTCAGCCCGCCGAAATGAGCAACGACGGGCCGGAAGGCTCACCAGCTGCAACTCATGCGCAGCCAAATCGGATGACCTTGCTCAGCGCGGCAAGTCGGAGCGGCCCATCAAAGCCTTGTCGATCGCGTGTGCGGCTTGCCGGCCTTCGCGGATGGCCCAGACCACAAGCGACTGGCCGCGACGCATGTCGCCTGCAACGAACAGCTTCTTGTCACCCTTGATGCGGTAGTCGCGCTCGTCGGCGTCCAGCCCCTTGAAACGGCCGCGCGGCACGATCTCGAGGCCGAGCTCCTTCACCAGATCGCTCTGGACCGGCCCGGAAAAGCCCATGGCCAGCAGTACCAGATCGGCCGGCAGCGCCCCCTCGGTGCCGGGAACCGGTTGCAGCTTGGCGTCGACGCGGGTGAAGAGCAGCTTCTCGACCCTGCCATCGCGCCCCGAAAAGCCTGTGGTCGAAATCGAGTACTCGGTCTTTGCACCCTCCGCCTGGCTGGAGGAGATGCGCAGCTTGACCGGCCAGTGCGGCCATGAGAGCGCCTTGTTCTCCTTCTCGGGCGGCATCGGCATGATCTCGAGCTGGGTCACCGACTTCGCCCCCTGCCGGATGGACGTGCCGATGCAATCCGAGCCGGTATCGCCGCCACCGATGACGATGACGTGCTTGTCCTTGGCCGAAATTTCCCGCACCTCGCCCAGGCTCTCGCCCGAAACCCGCCGGTTCTGCTGCGGCAGGAACTGCATCGCGAAATGGATGCCGTCGAGCTCCCGGCCGGGTGCCTTGGCGAAGAAGTCGAACGGCTGCTCGGAACCGCCGGTCAGCAGCACGGCATCGTGCTCGGCCTCGAGCTGGCGGGCCGACACGTCGAACCCGACGTGCACGTTGCAATGGAAAATGACGCCCTCGGCCTCCATCTGCTTCACGCGGCGCTCGACGACTTGCTTCTCCAGCTTGAAGTCCGGGATGCCGTAGCGCAGCAGGCCGCCTGGATTGGCGTTCTTCTCATAGACGTGCACCTCGTGACCGGCTCGCGCGAGTTGCTGGGCGGCAGCGAGCCCGGCGGGTCCCGATCCGACGATGGCAACCCGCTTGCCGCTTCTGCGCTCGGGCGGCTGCGGCATCGTCCAGCCTTCCTCAAAAGCGCGGTCCGCGATAGCGCACTCGATGGTCTTGATGGTGACTGGATTGTCGTCGATGTTGAGCGTGCAGGACGCCTCGCACGGGGCAGGGCAGATA
>JAEVZQ010000177.1 GCA_023392135.1 Pseudomonadota bacterium
TGTCAAAGGCGAGCTTGGGCTGCGTCCCGATTATGGGGCGCAGTCCGCTCCATTCATCCTGACGCAAGTTTCGAGCCCAAGCATCGCTCCGCATGAATCGACGAAGAACGGATGACTCTGATGATCGGGCGAGAACAGATCGAGCAGCTGGTTCAGAATATTCTTGCGCTGGGAAAGCGGCGTCTGGCAGCGCTGGCCATCGTTGGCCTCACAGTATTCGGCGCGATAGGGCTGATCGGCTATTTTCTGAGCAGGCCGGATCTCGAAACGCTATATGGCGGCCTCAGCGCGCAGGATGTAAGCCGCATTGGCGCGGTGCTCAACCAGGCTGGCATCTTCTTCGATGTGAATGCCGAAGGCAGCAAAATACTCGTGCGACGCGGGCAGACTGCCGACGCAAGAATGCTTCTGGCCGAAAAAGGACTGCCGAGCAGCGCCAATGCCGGATACGAGCTTTTCGACAATCTGGGCTCGATTGGTCTCACCTCGTTTATGCAGGAGATTACGCGCGTAAGAGCCCTCGAGGGGGAAATCGCGCGCACAATTCAGGCCGTCAAGGGTGTGAAAGCCGCACGGGTTCACATCGTATTGCCCGATGCGGGCTCTTTCCGCCGCAATCGCCAGGAGCCGTCCGCGTCCGTGGTCATCCGGACCGAAACGGCCGGAGACTTCGCGTCGGCTCCAGCCATTCGCCACCTTGTGGCCGCCGCGGTTCCGGAGCTGGCAGTCGACCAGGTCACTGTCCTGAGTACCGATGGCACGATTTTGGCCGCAGCAGGCGAGGCGAGCGCTGCAGTGCCGGCGCGACTGGTCGAGCTGGAAAAGACGATCAGCAAAGAGCTGCAGGAGCGAGCCCGCAAGACGCTTTCGCCCTACCTTGGAATGGAGAACTTCGAAGTCAGCGTGGCGGCGCGCCTCAACACGGACAAGCGCCAGGTCAAGGAAACGGCTTTCGACCCGGAATCGCGAGTGGAGCGGTCCGTCCGGACTGTGCGGGAGTCAGGCAGCTCGCAGAATCAGTCGAACCGCACCCCGGTCAGTGTCGAGCAGAACCTGCCGGAAGAGGATCTGACAACGCGGCCGGGTGATCTTTCCACGCGCAGTAATGAACGCCGCGAGGAGCTGACCAACTACGAGCTGAATTCGAAAACAGTTTCGACCGTAAGCGACGGCTATCGGATCGACGCGCTGACGGTCGCGGTCGTGATCAACCGGAAGCGCCTCCTCTCCGTCATCGGTCAGTCGGCGGATACGTCGGCACTCGAAGCTCACTTGAGTGAGATACAAAAACTCGTCGGCTCTGCCGTCGGTCTCGTCGCAGATCGCGGCGACCGGATCACCGTGGCGGCGGTGGACTTTTTCAAGGATGGAGAAGCACTGCAGCCGGTGGGCATGAGTATCGCCGAGGTACTTTTGAGCCAGTCCGGCGCGATCGTCAATGCACTCGTCGTGCTTGGAGCAACCGCGCTGCTCATCTGGTTCGGTTTGCGGCCGGCGCTGACGTCCCTGCTCGAGGCCGGATCGGGAGCCGCGGCCCCGGCGGCACGGCGCCTCGAAGCGGAAGCGGGGAGCGAGCCCGAAGCAGGCGAGCCGACACTTCCGGCGGCAGAGCCTAACCTTATCGCCGACCTCAAAAGCAGGCTCAGCCGGTCGCCGCAGAAACGGCTCGAGCAGCTTGTGGACTTCGATGAGGACCAGGCGGCGGCAATTCTCAAACAGTGGATGCGTGAGGCCCGACAAACATGAATTCGGATTTTGTATCGCGTAACCCGAATGAACGACCCCAAGAGCTTCTCATCATTCGCCGGCGATCTGGAGGCCGACATGAACATCCGCACGGAGGTATCTGGAAGATCGCCTATGCAGATTTCATGACGGCTATGATGGCATTCTTCCTGGTGATGTGGCTGCTCAATGCCACCGACAAGCAGACGATCTCGGCTGTCGCCAGCTACTTCAATCCGGTGAAGCTGACGGATCAAGTCCGAAGGCCAAAAGGCCTGCATGACCTGGAACCCGACGCGCATGGAGCCGAGTCTGCGGAGGAGGAGGCAAGATCGATCGAAGAAAAGCCAAAACCGGATGTCAAATCCGAGAGCGGCCGCCGCCCGACCTTTCAGGAGGAGGTGCTGTTCAGCAACCCATATGGCGTGCTCGCGCAGCTTGCTGAACGGGCGAAGCGAGAGATCTCCGAAACAAAAGTCGACGCGGATGGTTCTGCGGGCATGGCAATCCGCGATCCATTCGATCCCCGCTTTCGCTTCCTTGTCGCGCGAGCGAATGCCGGAGAGCTGAAAACGTCTTCCCAAATCGAGGATGGTTCGGCGGAAATGCTTTCCGCGCCATTGGAGAATGCGCCTGACTTATTGCCGGATACCGGGGCTGCATTACAAAGTCAGCTTGAGAAGAGTAGATCGGGGGAGGGCGAGCCCAAGGGATCTGGTTCGCCTGCCTCCGTCGCCGAGCCGAAGCCTGCTTCATTTCCGACCGTCGAAGGCAAAATTGCAGATGAAATCCGCTCGAGCCTCAATGACTCCGTTCCGGGCAGGAAGCCCAATGTCGAAGTGGCGAGCCGTCCGGATGGCATACTGATCAGCCTGACCGACGAATTCGACTTTGGCATGTTCGCGATAGCATCGGCAGAGCCCAGTCCGGAGCTCGTCGTCATCATGGAGCAGCTTGCGAAGGTTCTGAAAGATCATCCGGGGCCACTTGTTGTTCGCGGTCACACCGATGGGCGCCCCTTCAGGACCAAGACATATGATAACTGGCGGCTTTCCTCGGCTCGCGCCCATATGGCCTATTTCATGCTCGTCCGCGGTGGCCTTGACGAAAACCGCTTCGAAAGGATCGAAGGGCACGCAGACCGCAGCCTGAAGGTGGCTAGTGACCCCGAAGCTGCGCAGAACAGGCGAATCGAAATTCTTTTGCGCAAACCGGAGGCGTCTTGATCGGGTTTCGGTCGGCAGCTCTGGGGTTGACAGCGCTGCTCGCCGCAATGGCGCTCTCGCGCGCACCGCAGGCGTCGGCGGAGCCCTACAGGCTCGTTCGCGATCTCATTCGCCTGCAGGACACTGTAGCAGCTGGGAAGCGCGACGCCTACGTCACCCAACAGGAGCTGATGGCGGCGTTGCCGGCGAGATTGAGCGCGGCAGGATCTGAGAGTTGGAAAGACGCACGGAACAGACGGGCAGCCGTCCGTTATGTGCTGAGTGGTGGTGCGCCACACGTTCTGAGGGCGTTACTCAACCGGGGCCAATTTCCCGAAGATGAGCAGGAGCTTGCAAAAGGCGTACTCGCCTATGCGGAGGGGCAAAGCGCAGAAGCGCTCAAGCATCTGGGCGACATCGATGCGCAGAGCCTCGAACCCGGCCTCGGTGGGGCTATCGCACTCGTCAAATCTTCGCTAGTGGCAGAGAGTGATCCTGCCAGTGCGCTGAGGCTTCTCGATGAGGCGCGCCTGCTCTCGCCGGGCACGCTGGTGGAGGAGGCAGCCCTGCGTCGCCAGATACTCTCTTTGCTCAAAACCAACGAGTCCGATCGGGTTAATTCACTGTTGCGGCGTTATATTCAGCGCTTCGGACGATCTTATTACGCGAGCGCGTTCTGGAAGCAGTTTGCAGTAGCGCTCGCCGGTTATTCTTCCGCGTCGCACTATATGATCGGGCTTGAAGGATTACTTGACAAGCTCGATGCAGAAAGCCGGGGGCAGGTTTATCTGCTGATTGCCAGGCAATCTGTTGCCCGCGGAAATGGTGCGCTCGTGCAGTACGCAGCCCCGCGCGCGGCACGCTGGGAGCCTAATGCAAGACGAGCCGCTCTTTACGAGGCTGCGGCCCTGGTCGTGACAGAAGATAACGAGCGAGCCATTTCCAACTTGATGGATCCGAAGGCTCAGCAACTCGCAAATGAGGATGCTGATCTGAGGGACGCGGCTCTCTCTGTGGCGAGGCAGATTCGGCGGCTACCCCCTGTCGACAAGCACGGCCCAGCCCCGATTGACGCGGCGGAATCTCCTTCGGGGGAGCTGTCTCAAATCGGCGCGAGGACGATGGAGCGTGCTTCAGCCATGGTGGCGGACGTGGATTTACTTCTGGGCGAGGGGTCGCCATGAGCAGCACCGGAAGCGTGCCCAAGAATAGCGCCGACGCGCAAATTTCGGCTTCAGCGCATTCAGGGAGGAGGCCGCGGGCAGAAGATCGAAGGGAAGCGGATGCGGTATTTTCGGCCCATTTGAGCGCATTCAATGTGCTACCGGATCCAGACAGGACCGTGTCACTCAGCAACGCCGAGGCTGAAAACGACGCTCCCGCCGGGGAATTGCGACGCCAAGGCTTTGTGAGAAAGTCGAGTCTGACGGAGGCGGGCATCCCATCGCTAACGCAGATACTGCGCGATGCCATTTCCCAACTGAATGGAATCTCTAGTGACGACATACCGGAGGCGGTAGGCACGAAGGAGAATTCGATCCTCTTAACCGAAATCGAGGGACCTGATTCCCAGACGTCGGGGACGGAGATGACGACGCCTCGCCCTGAGCCAAGCATGAGCGATCGGCCTTTGGCGCAACCATATTTGAAAGTCGACGACGCGGACGCCCCGACTGCGATCGGGCTCTCAGCGCTCAGATCGGCCAGCGGCGCCCAAGCGACAACCACGTCCGAGGCAGATTCGGTGGCCTCCGACCGATCCCGATTTCGACCTGGCTCTGCAGCGTTGGGTGAAAAGTCGCGCGCTGCGCCCATCTCCATCAGAAATAATACCCCTGAACCCGACCGGAATATTTCGTTTCAGGTCGTGCGACAGGAGGTGCATCATGCGCCGGTGCAGCGCATTCCTGCCGTGGAGCAGATCGCGAACGTGCTCACTGCTGGGCTCGACGGAGCGGCTGAGCAGCGAGCCGCCAGCGCTGAAGCGACGCCCCTGTCTAAAAAACCAATCGACGCTGTCGTTCGCGTGCTTCAGATCCGGCTCGAACCGGCGGAGCTTGGAACAGTGACCGTTCGCATGAGACTGGACGCAAACCGGCTCGAGTTGCGTGTGGAGGCGCACCAGGCGGCCACGGCAGAGCTGATTCGCAGAGATCAGGGGACCCTGTCGCGCCTCCTGCAGTCCGCCGGATACGATGTCGATGGCTTCACGATCCATGTCGCCGAGCCGGACCGGGCCGCACTCGCGAGCACGACACATCCACAACCGGGCAGCTTGCCAGGTGCTCCGAATTCCTCGACCCAGGGGCAATCGGCTGGGTTTCAGGCCGATGGCAGGTCGGGTGGAGAGCCGCGAAATCCGCAGGACGCACGTGCCGGGCGATGGACAAACCCTGTCGACGATACAGCCGAGCTGTCGCAAGCCGTACCTGCGAGGCCGACGGGAGTTTACCTGTAGGCTGAGAGACGGCTTGACTTTCGCTTCGCAAGGACCAGATTAGAGTTTATGTTGAGCAACCTTATACATCGCGCGTCCCTGGCGCGCCGGGTGCATCCACCCGCAGGATAGCTGCCCCAGCTCGGCAACGGTGCGCTCCCGAGCCTGGGGCGCTCCCTACACGCACAACAATTCGCACGGCAGGGCACCCGCTCTGCGGTTGCGATTACGCACATTCGCCTCCTGAAACCAGCAACGTCGCCAAGAGAAGAATTTCCGTTCCCGAAGCGCAATGGGTGAGCCCATGAAAGAAAGACATTTTCCTGAAATGCCCGAGATCGTCGTGAGCCAGACCGACCAGCAGCGGCTCACGGTGCTCGCCATGGATGCGCTGAACCGTTCTCCGGATGTGGCCGAGGAGCTCATCGCGGAAATGGAGCGGGCGCGCGTCGTGCCGGACGTTCCTGCCTCCGTTGTGCGGATGGGCTCGCTCGTCACCTACACGGCTGATGACGGGCGCGAAAGGCGTGTGCAACTCGTGTTCCCAGGCCAGGCTGACATCGGCGAGGGCAAGATCTCGATTCTGACCCCTATCGGCACCGCACTCATCGGTCTGTCCGAAGGTCAGTCGATCGCCTGGGCGGCGCGCGACGGCAAGGAACGCGGCTTGACTGTCATCAAGGTGGAGAACGGGCCCGACGGGGACGGTTCCGACGGACTGCAGGGCGCCTGACGGCCTTTGCCACTGAAGCCCGGAGCCCCGCACATGAAGTGCTACACTGCGGGGCTCGGGTTGGTTACATGCCTGTCCAGATCAAGCCTCAGCGGCAACCTTGCAAGCCTGCCTAAACCCCGCTACAGGATTGCAGCCGTTGGGGCGTAGCCAAGTGGTAAGGCAGCGGTTTTTGGTACCGCCATGCGGAGGTTCGAATCCTCCCGCCCCAGCCACTGCCGCCTAGAAGCGGCGCATTTGCCGCAGTGTCGGAAGCTGCTTGTCGCGAGTTGTTGTTTCCGGCGCCATTTGTTGCGTCACGGCGACACCTTGGGCTTGCGTCCAGGGTCGGTGAGCCCCATCATCAAAAATCTGTATGTGGTGCCCGCGAGTTAGCTGGGTTTTAGCTGATCTTCGGCTTGTCTGCTGGGAACTGACAAGTCCTCGCCGGCGTTCACGCGTAGTCTCAAAGGTGAAACCCCCTATGACTCAGGTTGTGTCCATCCACGGGAGCCGGGTCACGCGGTTTCTGCGTGACAGGTTCGGTCCGGTGGAGCTCCTGGATAACCTGCCAGTCGGCGTTTGCTGCTGCGACGCTGCAGGGGTCGTCGTTCAATTCAACCGCCATGCCGCCGAGCTGTGGGGGCGCTGGCCGGAGGTCGGCGTTCAGCGCTACAGCGGCGTCGAGCGCATTTTTGCCGCCGACGGCAAGCCTATTCCGCTCGAGGCCGGCCCGATCGCAAGGGTGCTGCAAACTGGTGTGCCGGTGCGCAATGAGACGGTCATCGCCGAACGGCTCGATGGCACGCGCATAAGCCTTCTCGTCAATGCCGAGCCGCTGCGCGATGACGAGAACAACCTCGTCGGCGCCGTCAGCTGCTTTCAGGATGTCACGGAGCTCAGCCGTGCGCACGAGGAGCTGCAAGAAAGGAAAGAGGATCTCGAAGACTTCTTCGAGCATGCGCCGATCGGTCTTCATGTCGTAGCCGGCGACGGCACCATTCTCCGGGCGAACAAGGCCGAGCTGGAGCTTCTGGGCTACAGTGCCGAGGAATATATCGGGCGGCCGGTTGCCGAATTTCATGCCGATCAGCCAGTCGTATGGGACATTCTGGAGCGGCTGTCGCGCGGCGAGGTGCTGAAGCGTTATCCGGCCCGCATGCGGGCCAAGGACGGCTCGATCCGGCACGTACTGGTCAGCTCCAACGCCCAGGTCGTCGACGGTGAGTTGGTCAAGACCCGTTGCTTCATCCTGGATGTCACCGACAGAAAACTGGCGGAAGAGCGTGAGCGCGAGACAGATCTACGCTCGCGAGCCGCATTGGCGTCGGTGCCCGTGGCGGTCTACATGACTGATGCCGAGGGCAGGATAACCTTCTTCAACGAGGCCTGCGCCGAGCTCTTCGGCCGAAAGCCCCGGCTCGGCGTCGACAGGTTCTGCGCGTCCTGGCGGATCTACACCCCCGAGGGCGAGCTCGTCTCACAGGACGAATCCCTGATGGCGCGGGCGATTGACGAGCGGCGCGCGTTCTCAGGCATGGAGGTGATCATCGAGCGGCCGGACGGGACGCGTTCCAGAATCCTGCCGCATCCGACCCCTGTGTTCGGCGAAGACGGAGATCTGATCGGGGCCGTCAACGTGATGGTCGATATAACGGACCGCCACGAGACGGATGTGCAATTGGCACGCCTTGCTGCCATCGTTGCCTCGTCCGATGATGCCATCATCAGCAAGTCGCTCGATGGGCAGATCACGTCCTGGAACGCAGGCGCGACCCGCATCTTCGGCTACGAAGAGCATGAGGTGATGGGCAAGCCGATCACGCTGATTGTTCCACCTGAGCTGCACGCGCAGGAGCGAGAAATTCTCGACAAGCTGAGTCGTGGCGAGCGGGTGGATCACTTCGAGACGGTCCGCGTCGCGAAAGACGGGCGCCGGGTAGAAATTTCACTGACCGTTTCGCCCATTCGGGACAGGCTCGGAAGGATCGTCGGGGCATCGAAGGTCAGCCGGGACATTACGGAGCAAAAGCGGCACCAGCAGCTTCAGGATCTGCTCATCGGTGAGCTCAATCACCGGGTGAAGAATACGCTCGCGACCGTGCAGGCCATCGCCACACAGACGATCCGCTCGGCAAATAGCTCCACGGAGTTCATGTCGGCTTTTTCGGGTCGCCTGCAGTCGCTGGCGCGCGCCCACTCCGCCCTGACCCGGGGCAACTGGCAGGGCGTCGACGTCGAGGAGCTCATTCGCGACCAGCTCCTGCTGGGTGGTGCCGAAGACGAGCAAATCTCCTGTTCGGGCCCGCAGATCGTCTTGGAGCCCCAGGTCGCGCTGCACCTCGCGCTGGTGCTGCATGAGTTGGGCACGAACGCGCGGAAGTATGGGGCGCTCTCAGTTCCCAACGGTCACCTGACGCTGCGCTGGATGGTGCGAGGCAAAGGCGGCGAGCCGAAGCTGCTTCTGGAGTGGCAGGAGCGGGGCGGGCCGCCGGTAAAGACACCTGAACAGCGCGGATTCGGCAGCATCCTCATAGAGCAGAGCCTCGAGGCGCAGGGCGGCGAGGTTTCGGTTACGTACCCGACGGAGGGCGTCACGTGCGAGATCTGCCTGCCCTTGCCGGACAGGCTGCGCCCGGTCACGGCTCCCGGCGGCACGCCCGATGCAGCGGCCAGATCGTCTGCTTCAGCGGGAATCTCGGTCGCGCATTCAGCACCGCGGAAGAGCGCCCGGGTTCTCGTTGTTGAGGACGAGGCGCTGGTTGCGATGGATATCACGACGGTGCTGTCCGATGCCGGCTACAGTGTCGTTGGGCCGGCACCGACGCTGGACAAGGCGAAGGAGCTCATCGAAAGCGAGCAATTCGACGCCGCTGTGCTGGACGCCAACCTCTCGGGCGAACCGGTCAACGAGCTGGCAGCCGAGCTATCCCGGCGCACAATCCCGTTTGCGTTTCTCACGGGCTACGGGCGAGAGGCATGCCGCAGGCGTTCCGGGCAGTGCCGCTGCTCGATAAGCCGTTCAATCCGCAGAAGCTGGTGGCTGTCGTCCAAGGCATGGTCGCCAGCAAAGCCTGATCCGGGCAGCATACGAATGATGCGCCTGCTGGTCGCGAACTGAATCGCTTCACTCCAATCGAGGATCCGTCCCGGTTGCCGCCGCGTTGGTCCGGCGAGCGCGCCGATGCGCGCTGCAGCAGCGGGTGCCGATGAAAGCCGTCCTCGTATCGTCTTTTTCCGAGCTCTACGATGCCGTGACGCCAGGAAGCCAGCCCGTGGTGTTCCGCGGCGACGTTGATGCCGCGCAGGCCCTCGTGCCCCATCTCGGGCGCACGGATTGCGACGTGGAGACCGAGGTTCAGCTTTTCCGCGAATGGCAGCGGCAGGCCGTTCAGTTCCTGGATCTTCCGGCAGATGATTGGGACTGCCTGACGATTGCGCGCCACTACGGGCTCGCCACCCGGCTCCTGGACTGGACCATCAACCCCCTGGTGGCAGCGTTTTTCGCCGCTGCGAGCAATCGGCCCGGGCCCGCTGCCCTATGGGTGTTCATCCCGAGGAGGACGGTCACGGACGGTGACACCGACCCCTTCACCTTCGCTGGCGTGGCGCTCTACCGGCCCCGGGCATTGGCCGCCCGGATATCCCGGCAGGAGGCGGTTTTCACGGTGCACGGACCGCCCTCTGAGCCGGTTTCGGAAGCCCACGGTGGCCTCTATCGCGTGGATATCGACTCGGCTTTCCGGCCGGTTCTGCTGAAGGATCTCGCCCGGTTCGGTATCAGCTACGCGTCGATGTTCCCCGGGCTGGAAGGCCTGTCACGCGCCATAAACTGGCAGTATGGGTTGGACCGTCTGCAAACCGCGGAAGCAAATCCAGCCGGAGCTGGACAAAAGCTTCCGCCAGGTGGCGATCCGCTGCCCGGGCTTCGGCCTGGGCTTGGCCGGCATTAGCCAGAAAGTGAGGCCAGCCGCCTGCCCGGGGAGTTGCTAATGTGCTGCCTGAGAAAGGCGGTCGGCGATATTCCTGGCTGTTCGTTCCCCGACGGCTGCAACGCTCTTTGCCGCCCGTTCCCCCGCCGAGCCGACACTTTCCGCGGCTGATCGAGAGGACGCGATGACGCTCGAGAGTGCTCCGGCGAGCCGCTCCAGAAGTGCAGCATCCCCGACCTCGGCTGCCGCGGCCTGCGCGCGTGCGCTTCCCGCCTCGATCGCTCCGCGCACCTTGGATGCCAGTCGATCGAAATCGCGCCGCGATAGACGCGGTGCTGCGCTGGCTCCACCCCGCACCAACAGGCCCACCAGAAAACCGATCCCGAGCGCAACACCCACTGCGGGAAATGGATTTTCGCGAATAAGCCCCTCGACCTCTGCCGTCGTTTGAGTCGCACCCTCCCTCAGGTCTTCTGCCCGGTTCTGGAGATAAATCTGAACCTGCTCGGACAGGCGCGCCATTTCCGCTCGCAGCTCCGCGATTTTTGCACCGATGTCGTCGTTTCCAGCCGCCTCGTTCACGCTTTCCGAGCCGTAAGCCATCGCCAGATCTCCCTGCGTGTGCGATGCCGCGGATAACCAACCAGCGGCGAAAAACCCAATAGCAATCAAGCAAGGGAACGCGAGCGACCGGTGCCAGTTCCGATTACATGACCAAAGCCGACGCTCGGCTTCAGCACTTTGAGCGTGGATCAGTTGTGCAGAATGCTGGTTCGAGTTCGAGACGACTGATTTCGGATCTCACTGAAAGCTCTTCCGAAGTAAGCCTGTCTCGGGAGGGCTACGTGAGCCGATACACGATGCGTCCATCTGAAAGGCGGGCGTGGTCCCTGTCGACGCATCTGCTCGTGCTTTGCCTCTCGATATTGGTCCCCGGAATCATCCTTGGCGGCCTGGCCCTCTGGAGCCTTTTTTCTGCTGAACGGTCCAGCAC
>JAEVZQ010000243.1 GCA_023392135.1 Pseudomonadota bacterium
AGATCGACCTGCTGATGGTCTCGATCGGCGGCAATGACGTCGGCTTCTCGCGGCTCGTCGCCAATGCGGTGCTCAGTGACAAGTCACTGCTGAAGTGGCTCGGCGGCTGGCTCGGTGAAATCGAAGAAGCCGCCGCGGCCAAGGATCAGCTTGGTACGCTGTACCTGCGCTACATGGCGCTCGACCGGGCCATCCGGAACATCTTGCATATCCCATGGGAGGAGAATGACCGGGTCCTGCTGACAGCCTATCCCGGACTGGCGCTGCTCGAAGATGGGAGCACGGTCTGCCCCAGCGGTAGGGCCGGCATGGATATTCTCCAGGATTTCAAGCTGAGCGCAGGCAAGGCCCGCGACGGCAGCCTGCTCGCCGAGCGGCTCAACGAGGTGATGCGCCGGTCCGCGCGCGAGAACGGCTGGACCTTCGTCGAGAGCCACCGCAAAGCATTCCTCGGACGCGGAATCTGCGCCGGCTGGAGCGATGCGGCCTTCTCCACCGCTGACGACCTGCGGCTACCGCGCAAGATCAATGGCGCCTGGCAGCCCTACAACCCGGCCGACTACCGGCCCTATGCCTCGCGCCAGCGCTGGTTCAGGACGCCGAACGACGCGTTCCTGACCGGAAACTTCCACGTGCCGGGGACGCTGCTGCAGAAAGTGCTGCAGGTCCATAACTCCTGGTTCCAGCTCGTGCTGGCGTCGACCTATTCCGGCTCCTTCCATCCGACTGCGGAAGGGCAGGCAGCGATAGCCGATGCTGTCGTTGAGAAGGCGCGTCGTGTGTTGGCGAAATATGCCCGAGCTTCGAGCGCACAGGGCATCAGGTTCGAGGAGCCGCGGTTCAACCCGTAGTTGCCGGCGAGGCGCAAGAAGGCTTGGGAGGGACCGCTATTCTGCGGCTGACTGGGTCACCGAGCCGGCCGCAAGCCAGCCGTCAACTTCCTGAAGTGCACGGACAGCGATGGCGCGTTTCTTCGCACGCCCTCGCTCCTTTCCCTTGAGCTTAGGTCCGCCAGCGGGCAGCTCCGGCTGCGGGAAGAGCCCGAAGTTGACATTCATCGGCTGGAACGAGCCGGGACCTGCCTCGATGCGCTCCTCCGCCAGATGGCCGCCGGTGATGTGGCCAAGTAGAGCGCCGAACGCTGTTGCTGCGGGCGGCGGCAGGGGCTGGCATCCGAGCCGCTCCGCCGCTGCGAACCGCCCGGCAAGAAGGCCGATGGCGGCACTTTCGACGTAGCCCTCGACGCCGGTAACCTGTCCGGCAAAGCGGATCCGCGGCGCTGCCTTCAGCCTCAGGAGCCCATCGAGCAACTTGGGACTGTTAAGGAACGTGTTCCGGTGCAGGCCGCCCAGTCTCGCGAACTCCGCATTCTGCAGGCCCGGAATCATACGGAAGATCTGCGCCTGCTCTCCGTATTTCAGCTTTGTCTGGAAGCCGACCATATTCCAGAGCGTGCCGAGCGCATTGTCCTGCCGGAGTTGCACGACGGCGTGGGGCCGCTCTCCGCCTTTGTGCGGGTTGGAGAGGCCGACCGGCTTCATCGGCCCGAACCGTAGCGTGTCACGGCCGCGTTCCGCCATCACCTCGATCGGCAGGCAGCCGTCGAAGTAGGGCGTGCTCGTCTCCCATTCCTTGAAAGATGTCTTCTCACCGCCGAGCAGGGCGTCGATGAAGGACTCGTACTCGGACTTGCTCATGGGGCAGTTGATGTAATCGGCGCCCGTGCCCGCGGGACCTGGTTTGTCGTAGCGCGACTGCCGCCACGCAATGCTCATGTCGATCGTGTCGTAATGCACGATCGGAGCAATCGCATCGAAGAAGGCCAGCGCGTCTTCGCCCGTGACATCGAGAACGGCCTGGCTCAGGGACGGCGAGGTGAGCGGGCCGGTGGCGATAATGACGCTGTCCCAATCTTCTGGTGGCAGCCCTGCGACCTCGCCTCGCTCGACCTGCACCAAGGGCTGAGCGGTCAGTCGGGCCGTTACCTCGGCGGAAAAGCCGTCGCGGTCGACTGCGAGCGCGCCACCGGCAGGCAGCTTGTGCTGGTCGGCGGCCGACATGATGAGTGACCCGGCCCGCCGCATCTCCTCGTGCAGGAGCCCGACGGCGCTCGTCTCCCAATCATCCGCGCGGAAAGAGTTGGAGCAGACGAGCTCTGCCAGTCCGTCCGTCTTGTGCGCCTCCGTTCCGCGCACCGGGCGCATCTCGTGAACAATGACGGGGACGCCGGCGCTGGCGATCTGCCAGGCGGCCTCGGAGCCGGCCAACCCGCCGCCGATGACATGAATGGGCTTCGCTGTGGCCATGGTGCTGCAACGTACTCCAAAAGCTCTGCACGCTCAACGCGCTGGGTGTCCTTAATCGAATCGGTAGGATACTAAGAGAGATGGCGCCGCTTGGAGCAAAAGCGGCCGTGACCAATTTGCAGCTGGCGGGGGCGCCGAGGGATATGCTCGCACGGGGGTGTTGGCTGGCGGCACTGGTCGCCGTGGTGGCTGGTGGCTGCTCGTATGAGCACGCCCTGGGCGTCGACCATTACGCCGTTTTCAAAGTCGAGCCGCCGCGCGGCTCGACGGTTTCCGTCTGCAGCGCCTATGGCTGCCGCACGCAGACCAGGTTCACTTTCTCCCAGGCTGATATCGCCGAGATCAAGAAGCTGATGGACAAGACCAAGAAGGCCGATACGCCCTATGAGGAGCGCCGGGCGATCGCCTATGCCATCGGCTGGATGGAGCGTCGCACCGGCGAGGCGGTGGGCACGAAGGCCGATCGCCCCGGTATGGATTTCGCGGCCTCGGGCGATCCGACGCAACAGGACTGCGTGGACGAGGCAACCAACACGACGAGCTATCTTACCGTTCTGCAGAACGCCAAGCTGCTGAAGCACCACACTGTCGGCCGGCCTTTCTCGAAGGACAACTTCCTGCGCGGCGTTTCGGGCTGGACGCACTGGACCGCGACGATCCACGAGAACCAGGGCGGCCAGCGCTGGGCCGTCGACAGCTGGATCTACGAAAACGGCGAGAACCCGGCCATCGTCAATGCCGATGAGTGGTACGTCGCCTCGATCAACGACCTGCCGAAGGCGACGCAGTGAGGCGACGATTGCAGCCTGATCTGGGCGATCACCCTCGGTCCGCACCAACGTCCTGACCAGCCCTCGGCATGACCTGGGAGAGCCGCCTTGATATTCGGTGCGCGCTGCGGGAGCGCGTCCATTTGGAGCTTGCTGTCCGAGCCTCAGATATACTATGTATATCCGGAGAAGGAGCGTGACCTATGCAAGTCCGAGTCTCGCGATGGGGCAACAGTTTGGCGGTGCGTCTGCCTAAGGCAGTCGCTGAGGATCTGCGCCTCGAAGAGGGGCAGGCTGTCGATTTGGAAGTCGAAGATGGCTCAGTTCGGCTGAGGCCTTCCGGTCGGCGCAGGTATCCGACGCTGGCCGAGATGGTGGCCGAGATGAAGCGCTTAGGGCCGGAGAATGAGCCGCCCGCGGTCGATTGGGGGCCTGACGTTGGAGCTGAGATCATAGATGACGAGTACAGCCGGCGCGGGTGAACTGCCCGATGCGGGCGACATCGTCTGGGTCGATCTGGACCCCGTCCGGGGCACGGAACAGGCTGGTATGCGGCCAGCGCTCGTGCTCACGTCGCGCCTCTTCCATGCTAACTCGCGCAGGGCCATAATCTGCCCGATCACATCCCAACGCGAACCATGGCCGACCAAGGTGCTGCTGCCCGATGGGCTGCAGATCAAAGGCGCCATTCTGGTCGACCAGGTTCGCAGCCTGGATCGACAATCACGAGGATTTCGGCCCGCCGGACGTGTGCCCGAGCACGTGCTGGAGGAAGTGCGCGCCCGGCTTACGGAATTGATTGGCATTTCGATGCTCCCTCAGTAGGGTCCCGGGCGCACAGGAATTCGGTCTGCGGCCCAACTGAAGTCGCCCCCGATACAGATGAAACGAAACGCATAAAGAGGAATAGCCATGCGCGTTTATTACGATCGTGATGCGGACATCAACCTGAACAAAAGCAAGAAGGTAGCCATTGTTGGCTACGGCAGCCAGGGGCACGCGCATGCGCTCAACCTCCGCGATTCCGGCGTGAAGGAAGTGGCGATCGCGCTGCGGAAAGGTTCTGCTTCGGCCGCCAAGGCCGAGAAGGAAGGCCTGAAGGTCATGGAGGTCGCCGATGCGGCCAAGTGGGCGGACGTTGTCATGATGCTGACGC
>JAEVZQ010000289.1 GCA_023392135.1 Pseudomonadota bacterium
CGGCCGCCGGCAAATGCTGGAGGTGCCTCGAGCAGCAACGGACGGCAGACAACAGGAGAGTTGGCAGATATGACCTCGGCACCGCGCTAGATTTTGCTCGCGACAGACCTGACACCAGCCGGCGACCGCGCCTTCGACCGCGCCGTTGCGCTCGCTCAGGAATGGGATGCGGAGCTTGTCGTCCTCCATGTCGTCGAATCGAGTGCGATCCGACCCTGGGGCATGGACCAGCGCATGCGCAATGCAGAGACGGAGATGGACCGGCTCGTGCGCTCGGTTAAGCCGATCCGCACAGTCGTCCGCCACACGGTCATCGGCGACCCGGCCGATCGTGCACTTGCGTATGCTCACGACATGAACTGCGATTTTCTGATCACGGGACCAGCGCACGGTAAAATCTTGGGCGAGAAGCTCTTGGGCAGCACGGCCGCCCGTATCGTGCGTGGTGCCACTGTGCCGGTGCTGGCCGTCCGACGCCGGCCTGAGGGACCGTATCGCAGCATCGTCTCGGCGGTCGATTTCTCGGACCCGTCGCGCAGTGCCTTCCTGAAAGCCCGGGCTCTGTTCCCGACCGCTCGCCTGACCGCGCTGCATGCTTATGGTATCGCGCCAATCTGGAGCGGTCGCACCGCCGAGCGCAGTCTCGATGTGGTTGAAGCCGAAGAGCGCGAAAGAGTGGTCAGGGAGGCCGAGCGCGATATGGGGGACCTCGTCGCCGGAGCCGGATCGCCAGCCATCGAGACTGTGGTGGCCGAGGGCGAGCCCGATGCAGTTCTCGCCGACTTCGTGACCAAGAACTGGCCGGACCTTGTCGTTTCCGGAACCCACGGCCGCAGCGCGGTCGAGCACGACACAATCGGCAGCGTGGCCGAGCGTCTGCTGATGACACTTCCCTGCGACGTCCTCGTCGTTCCTGCGCGGAAGTGAGGCATATCGGCAGCCGGCCGGGCTGCGGGCCAAGTTCGCGTCGAGCACTCCGGATCGCAGTGTCAGCGGAGGCGTAGCGGGACAGCCGCGAATGAGCGAAACCATACCGACACCCACAAGCCCCCGACATCGCAACGGGAGCATTCAGGGCGTGACAGGGCTCCACCCTGCCGTTCTGATCGCAATGTATGTCGCAATCGCCATGATCCCGCTGATCCTGGCAATACTGCAGGGCCGTCCGCCACGCAGCTTTTGGCGCGAGCTCTCGGCAGGATTGGTCATGATCGGCTTCGCCGCCATGATGCTCCAGTTTCTGCTGTCGGGCCGGTTCCGTTCCGTATCGGGGCGGGTTGGTATCGACCAAACCATGCGGTTTCACCAGCTCATCGCCTGGCCGGTGCTCGCGTTCATCTTGCTGCACCCTCTCCTTTATGTGGTGCCGCGTTTGCCGGCCGGTCCGGGTAGCGCGCTTGCAGCTCTCACCGGCATGTTCACTTCAACAGGCCTTCGGAGCGGCGTTGCCGCTTGGCTGCTGCTCCTCCTGCTTGTGCCACTTGCAGCCCTGCGCGACCGGCTGCCGGCGCGCTATGAGATCTGGCGGCTCAGCCATGGCCTGGGCGCCGTCGCGATAGCAGGTTTCGGTTTGCACCACACCCTGCGCGTCGGGACCTACAGTGATGACGTCTTGCTCGCGGCCTTCTGGATCGCGCTGGTCGGAAGCGCACTGCTCTCGCTGGCCTACGTTTACATCTTCAAGCCGCTGCTGCAGCTTCGCACCCCCTGGCGGGTTATCGGCAATCGTAAGATCGCCGATCGCACCTGGGAACTTCTGGTGACGCCGGAGCCAGGTGATGGTCCGCCGTTTGCAGCCGGCCAGTTTGTCTGGCTCAATCTCGGCCACTCACCGTTCAGCCTGACGGAGCACCCCTTCTCGATTTCATCGTCACCAGCGGAGCGCCCGCGTTTCGCGTTCACCATCAAGGAAAGCGGTGACTTTACTGACAGGATCGGCGAAGTCGCTGTCGGCACGACGGCCTATCTCGACGGTCCGCACGGCAGCTTCACGCTCGCAGGGCGTCGTCCTGGGCCGATCGTTTTCATTGCGGGCGGGGTCGGGTTTGCGCCGATCATGAGCATGTTGCGACAGCTCGCAAGTGAAGGGCATGAGCACCCAATCCATCTCATCTACGGCAACCGGGTCGAGACGCAAATTCTCTACCGCCGCGAAATCGAAAGTCTGAGAGACAGGCTCGATTTGCGTGTTGACCTGGTCCTCTCGGAGCCGCCGCGAGACTGGAGCGGGAGGACGGGGCAGATAACACCAGACGTATTGCGGGCCTGCCTGCCAGTTCCGGTTCGCGATGCGCTCTATTTCGTGTGTGGACCGGTGCCGATGATGGACCTGGTGGAAAGCACTCTGATCGAAATGGGCGTTCCACCATCCGCCATTCTTTCCGAGCGGTTCCGTTACGATTGAGGAGATCGCGATGCGCTATGCCAACGCGGCAAAGCTGGTCTCGGCTCTTTCTCTGCTGTTTGTCACTGCGGCAATAGTCTTCGCCTTGCGCTGATGATGCTTGTTCGACTGAAGGCGGCACAGGTGCGCCTCTGGGCCTTCTCCTGTCGCCATACGCGAACGCATAAAGTGCTCACGTAAACTAAATGCTTGTAGGGGCAAAAAGTGGGATAGGGAGGCAAAATCGCAAGCGCAACAGGCCGTTAAGGGCATTTCGTTGGTGGAGCCGAGGGGAATCGAACCCCTGACCTCTGCAGTGCGATTGCAGCGCTCTCCCATCTGAGCTACGGCCCCGGCCACGCTCGGCTGGCGCATGGGAGCTGGCAT
>JAEVZQ010000306.1 GCA_023392135.1 Pseudomonadota bacterium
CGCCGGCGGCGACCGGCCGGTCAGGATCGCCTGGGTCAAAGATCCGAACCTCGTAGGCGCGCCCTCCCCGGCCGCATGTCTCGACGATCACTTGGGTCTCGTCGGCGGTATGGGTGTACTGGTGCGAGGAGTTTTCCGTCATGCCGTAGACGTTCTGCGGCTTGATGGACTGGGCGACAAAGGCCTGCGCGACGGAGGGCGGGATGGGCGCGCCCGCCATGTAGAACACCTGCACGTCGCCCAGCCGCTCCACGCCATGGGCGCGCTGCTCGGCGAGAATATCCATGGCGTGCGTCGGCACGCCCATGACGTAGGTCGCGCGCGTGGAGACGATCCAGTCCAGCCGGCTCATCCCCGCTGGCGGATCATCGGTTACAAAACGGCCTCCGGACAGAACCCACTGCGCAACTGCCACCCAGGCGATGTGATGTGATAGCGGCGACAGCGAGAGAATGACCGTGTCCGGACCATGCCCCCAATCGCGCACGAGATCCCGCGCGTTTGCCAGAAGCGTGTTGTCCGAATGCATGACGCATTTCGGATCACCGGTCGTTCCGGAGGTGAAGGCGAGATATGTCACCTTGTCGGGGTCTTCGACCGGAGGCGTTTTGTTCGGCGCTCCGGCGGGAAAGCTATCGGGTGTGTAGACGACCTTGATCGAGGGCACTCCCGCCAACACGGCGTCGAGAGCCGTTCCGGCCCGATCTGCGCCCCAGCCGGGCTCGGTCACCAACGCGCGCGCGGAAAGCCGGGTGAGAAGACGGCCGATATCGGAGCAGGTATAGGTGCGATGGAGAGAGGGATTGCAGGCAAAGCCCTCTCGTGAGCAGGCGAGAAAGGTGACGATCGCCTCGATACGGTTCGACATCCAGATCGATACGCGGTCACCGCCCACCAACCCGTAGGTCCGCAGATCCGCGGCGACGCCGTCGACCCAATGCACCAACTCTCGCCAGGACAGCGCCCGGCGACCATCCTGCACGGCGATGGCATCGGGGCGCCCCTGTGCGTGGCGGGCGGCAAGAGTGTAGTATGTCTCCGAGCCCCAAAGTCCCTGCTCGTAGTAGCGAGCCGCCGCAGCCGGGTGATGGAGTGTCAGGAACGGGCGCACGGCTCACCTGCCGAACTTGCTTGGATCGGGCTTGCGACGCTCACTGAACGCTGCGGAAAGCTCGTGGCTTTCTTCGCTCTCGAGATAGGAGCGCAGCAGAAGATCGTGCGCCACGCGCGCCAGCCCGGCAACCCCGCCGTGCCGGGCGTTGAAGGCCGCCTTCACCGACGCGAGGGCGAACGGTCCACGCTCGGCGACTTCGAGGGCGAACGCGCGAGTTTCCTCCTTGAGCTTATCGTCTGGCACGACCTTGTTGATCATGCCGAGCTCCAGAGCCTCGCGCGCTGTAATCTTTGGATTGCGAAACCAGATTTCTTTCGCTTTCTTTTTGCCGACGAGGTCTTCCAGATACCACGTCCCGTAACCGGCATCGAACGAGCCCATCATCGGCCCTACTTGCCGGAAAATCGCGCTCTCCTTGGCGATTGTGAGATCGCATACGACCTGCAGGACATTACCCCCGCCGACAGCGAAACCGTTGACGCTGGCGATAACCGGTTTCTGCAACCGATCGATCGATTCGTACATCTCCAGCGTCGGGAGAGTTCCGGCATAAAGGGTCGTTTTCGGCATACCCTCCTTGCGGCCACCGATGCAGAAGAACTTATCCCCCGCCCCGGTGATCACCACGACTCGTGTGCGCGTTTCGCGGCGAATTGCATTTATGCAGTCGCGCATTTCGTGGCACATGGTTTCGGTAAACATGTTGCCGTCTTGCGGCCGGTTCAGCGTAATGGTGCCGATCGGCCCATCCTCTTCGTACAGAATCGTTTCGTAGCTCATTCCGTACCTCCGGCAATGGTGCCAGCAGCGCGAAGCGCAGCCAGCCTGCTTTCACTTATGCCCAGCACATTGCTGAGCACTGCATGGGTATGCTCCCCGAGCCTCGGCGGCGGCAGGCGGGGGACATTCGAATTCCCATCGAGGCAAAATCCTGTCCCGACCTGAGGGAAACTCCGGCCGTCCGCGGCTAGGCAGTAAAGCAGCCCCCTGCGCTGCAGCTCCAGATCATCGGCGACCTCATCGATACGGTTGATCGGTCCCGCGGGTACGCGTGCCTCTCTGAAGAGAGCCAGCCAATGCGAACGCGGCTTAGCCAGCAGCAGCTCTTGGATATGTGCCACGATTTCGGCACGCTTGGCGCGGCGATCGGCATTGGTTGCAAAGTCCGGGTCTGCACCGTATGCGGGCTCGCCCACGGCCTCCCAGAATCGCCGCCAGATATTGTCATTGCCGAGGCCGAGCGTGATCGGCTCGTCAGCCGTGTGAAACGCCTGATAGATGGCGATGACGCTGTCGCGACCGCCCGATCGACGGGGCAGCTCACCGGAGCCCAGGTAGGGGACGATCCGGCAATTCAGAAATCGCGTCATCGATTCGACAAGCGAGATGTCGATCGTGCGGCCTTGACCCGTTTTCATGCGCGCGAACAGAGCTGATACGGTTGCCAGTGCTGCATCCTGGCCTGCAAGCATATCCGCAGCAGGCGTACCGATTTTTTGAGGCTCGCCGTCCATTTCGCCGGTCAGATCCATGATGCCGGAATAGCCCTCGGCGATGAGATCATAGCAGGTCCAGTCGGCACGTTCCCCATCGAGGCCAAAGCCAGTTATGGAAACATGGATCAGGTCCTCGCGGACAGCGCGCATTGCGGCGGCATCGACGCCCAGCTTTCTTGCCACCCTCGCCGGCTGGTTTACAACGACCACGTCGCACCGGGCGGCGAGATCTTTGAGAATTTGCAGGCCTTCAGGCCCCGAATAATCGAGCGCCACGCTCTGCTTGTTGCGGTTCACGCTCATGAACCACAGCGATTGGCCGTCCAGGAACGGCGGCCCCCAGGCGCGTGCATCATCACCAACGCTTGGACGCTCGATCTTGATGACCTCGGCGCCGAGATCGGCGAGCAGCATCGTGGCGAACGGGCCAGCGACCGAGGTCGTCAGGTCGAGAATGCGAACGCCATCGAGCAGATCGAAGCCTGCCCCGGGGAACACAATGGGCAGCCGCGTTATGGGCAGAGCCTCTTCCGATTGCTGCCTGCTGAGAACCATAGACCCTCTCGAAATGATTTACGTCCCCACCAGCAACCGACGTGCCAGTTAGAAATCCCCCCCGAATTCGGCAGATTTGGGCTGAGGACGACAGCCTCACCTCCGAAAGTGTCGCTGCCTCGATCAGGTCTGCAGCTCGCGTGTCCGTCCCGGCAACACGCACTGATCCACTCACCCGGCGAGCTTCAGCCGAAATAGCTCACGCCGACTGTACTGCCGCCTCCGAGGTGGACTGGTGCGACTGCGCTGAGACGCGGCCGCGCTCGATCCGGAACGTGCGAACCAGGAGATCGGAGACGTGCCCCTCGTTCGACTCCGCTATCAAAACGGAGACCCGCTCGGCCTTGAGGTCAGCCATGACTTCACCCAGCCTGCGGGCGAGTGCCGGCGCGAGTCCTTCGAACGGCTCGTCGAGCAGCAACAGGCGCCGTCCAGCCATCAGCGCGCGGGCGAGCGCAACCATTTTCTGCTGCCCACCCGAAAGCTCGAGCGCACGGCGCGAACGAAACCGGGCTACCTCCGGCATGATCCCGAATATCCAATCGAGCTGCTTTGGCGCATCACTCATCTGCGCGGCCCAGGCCGGCAGCATGATGTTCTCCTCGACAGTGAACTCGGGCACCAGTCGCCGGTCCTCCGGCATGTAGCCGACGCCCTTTCTGACGCGGTAGTGGCCCGGCAGGGCGATGAGGTCCGTTCCATCGAGCACCGCTTTTCCGGTGGCGGGAAGTGCTCCCATGAGAGCGCGCAGCAGCGTGGTCTTGCCTGCGCCATTGCGGCCGATGAGCCCGCAGAATTCGCCCTCGCCGACGAAGAACGAAGCATCGTGTACGATCGGGACAGCGCCGATGGAAACGTTCAGGCCCGAAACCTCAAGCATGGACTGCGCTCCCGGCTTTCGAAAGAGCATGACCCGAGATCAGCTCCTGCACGCGCGCGTCACCAAGGACCTCGGCGGGTGCCCCGTCGGAAATGACCGTGCCGTCATAGAACGCCAGCACACGCGCGGCGAAGCGATCGACCAACTCCATGTC
>JAEVZQ010000310.1 GCA_023392135.1 Pseudomonadota bacterium
CGAGAATGCCGAGCTGAACCGCAAACGCGATCAGCGTATCCGGATAGCGGAAGCGCGACCAGGTCCGCCGCTCGACCGGCTGCCCGCCATCAGGCCCGTATGTCGCCACGTCCCGCATATCGTCAGATGACCGCCTTGCGTGCGTAATAGGACAGCGCCTCGCCCAGCACGATGAGCAGCAGGATCGCCAGGATGACGGTGGTGACGCCAGGGTAGTTGAACATCACCATCTGTCGATGGAACGTCAGGCCCAGACCTCCGGCACCGACCAGCCCCATGATGGCGGAGCGCCGTATGTTGATGTCCCACTCGAAGATGATCACGCCGATGGCAACCGGGAGGACCTGCGGGACGATGCCATAGCGCAGCACCTGCAGGCGATTTCCGCCGACGGCGCGAATGGCCTCGATCGGCTTCGGGTCCACATTCTCGATGGCCTCGGCGATGATCTTTGCAATGAAGCCGATGGATCGCATGGCAAGGGCGAGGATGCCCGCCAGCGATCCGAGCCCGACAGCAGACACGAACACCAGTGCCCAGACGATCTCGTGGATCGACCGGCTGAGCGTCATCGCGAAGCGCCCCAAGGGATAGCCGATCCAGCGCGATGGCGTGATGTTGTGGGCGCCGAGCCAGATGACGGGGATGCAGAGAATTGCCCCCAGCGCCGTGCCGAGCGTCGACATCATCAGCGTCTCGATTATGGGCTCGACGAGGTGTGGGATGAGATCGAAATCGATGGCCAGGAACCGGCCTATGGACTGCAGCACCTCACCGAGCGAACCCATCCGCGCCCAGTCGGTGTCGATGACGAGAATATTGTAGAGGCAGACGGCCGCCAGAAGCGCAAACACGCCGGCAATGGAGGCGGATCGCCAGCGTGCTCTTCGACGCTGGTGCTCCACGGCAAATATACGGTCATCGAGCACTTTGCCGCCGGTGGCACTCGCGACGGCCATGGTCACAGGACCTCCATCGCGTAGATCGTGTCGAGCATCTTGCGGTCGAGCTGCTCGGTCGGGCCGTCGAACATCTTCACCCCGTCCTGCAGCCCGATGATCTTGTTGCAGAACTCGGTCGCGAGCTGCACGTCGTGGATGTTGACCAGCGCCGGCACGTTGAACTCACGGGCCATGTCACGGATGAGAGTCATAACCTCGCGGGCGATCTTGGGATCGAGACTCGAGGTCGGCTCGTCGACGAGCAGCAGCTTGGGAGCCTGCATCAGTGCACGGGCGATACCGACGCGCTGACGCTGACCACCGGAGAGCTGGTCTGCCCTTTTGTCAACGTGGTCGGAAAGGCCAACGCGGTCCAGCAACGTCAGCGCGCGTTCGATGTCATCGCGACTGAACAGCTTCAGCAGGCTGCGCAAGGTGCCGGCAGAGCCGAGCCGGCCCGACAGGACGTTGTCCATCACCGACATGCGGTTCACCAGGTTGAACACCTGGAAAATCATGCCGACATGACGCCGGGTTTCACGCAGCCGGCGCGTGGACATGGTGACCACGTCCTCGCCGTAGAGCAGGATACGGCCGGCCTTTGGCTCGACGAGGCGATTGATGCAGCGGATCAGAGTTGATTTTCCCGCGCCACTCGGTCCGATCACGGCACAGAAGTCTCCCGCATCGACCTGGAGACTGACCCCCTTGAGGATCTCGGCTCCGCCGCGCGAATAGCGTACTCTGAGGTCCTGGACGTCTAAGATAGGCACTGCGTTCGTGCTTCCGTCGATGGCCGTTGAAGTGGGGGGCAGCAGGCGCTTAGTCCGCCGCCCCGTCGGCAATGCTACTTTTTCTTCGCCTGGGCAGCCCGCAGATCGCGGATCAGATCGTAATCCTCGGACTTCATCGGCACGAACTTCACCGAGTTGAGGTTCTCGAGGAATTTCTTGGCGCCTGGCTCGTTATGCAAGTTGAGAAAGGTATCCCGGATTTTGGCCTTCAGATCCTCACAAAGCGTACCGCGATAAGTGAATGGGTCCTGCGGCACGAGGCGCGACTTCCAAAGCACGACGAAGTCCTCGGCCTTGACGAGCCCGCGGTCGATGACGTTATCGAGTCGGTGTGTCGCGACGAATGCCACATCCGCTTTGCCTTCGCTCACGGCCACGGCGGACTTGTCGTGGCTGCCGCTGTAGACGACCTTCGAGAAGTAGCCTTCAAGCTCGCCGCCGCCGATCTCTTTGGCGAATTCTACGCGCGGCATCAGGTTGCCCGATGTGGAAGCCGGATCGGCGAGTGCCACCACTGAACCTTTGATCGAGGCGATGTCTTTGAACTTGCTGTCCTTCCTGGCGATGAGGACTGCGTGATAGCCAGGCCCTTCCTCCTGGAAGGTGCCCTTGGCCTTCGCGTACGTGGCAAAGACTTCGATATTTTTGCTCTTCTCGTTGCCGATCACGTACGAGTTCGGTCCGTGGACGGCGATATCGACCCAGTTGCCGAGCATCGCCTCGATCACCGAGGCGTAGGACGTCGGCATATAGAATTCGATTTTCTTCCCTGTATTCTTCGAAAGAATGTCGATCACCGGCTTGTAGAGCGCCAGCTCCTGCATGGTCTCTTCCGTGGGGATGATCGAGAAGCGCAGGGCTTCAGGGTTCTCGCACTTGTCTTGCGCAGAAGCAGCGCCTGTCAGGCCCAGCAGGGCGCTTATTGCGGCTGCAAATAAAGCTCGAAATTTCATGACGTTCCTCCATCTACTGCTTGTTTCCCCGCACTCGCAGATCTCTTGCGGGCACCGGTCCTTCCATAGCCTCCTTGCGTAGAAGCCTTGTGACAGTCCCTTTTTGCTCAGATTTGTGCCAGCAAGCCCTCTTTGCTGCCAAGGAAGTTCAATCCCCGCTCACCCCCGATCGCATCTTCGACGATCGATCGCCACGCGTCGCCGCCGATGCCGTGATCGGCCGGGCGCGTCGAGACACCCAGTTCCTCGAGAAAGCCCTGCAGCCTGGCCGCTCCCGCCTCGAGATCTGCGCCGAAAATCCGCGCAAGCACCGCGTCGCAGTCAGCATTAAGGCCGATGACGCTTCGCAAAACCATGGGTAGCGTGAACGAGCAGGCGATGCCATGAACCACCCCGTGGTGCAGCGTCATCGGATAGGACATCGAATGGGCGATCGCAGTCTTGGTATTGGAGAATGCGAGGCCCGAGAACATGGCCGCCCGCAGCATGCGTGCGCGTAGCGCGCGGTCTTCGAGCTGTCGGGACAGGGCCGGCAGGACCTCAAGGATTTCCCGCGCCGCCGCTATGGCGTGAACGGCAGAGACCGGATTGGCATTGCGGTTCCAGATGCTCTCCAGAGCATGGGAGAGCGCGTCCAGCCCGGTGCTGATCGTGAGCCGCTTGGGACAGCTCAGGGTGAGCTCGGGGTCGAGGACGGCATGGACCGGATGCAGCGCGTGTGCCGCGAGCGAATACTTCCGGCCGCCTGCGCCGTCCCACACGGTCGCCCACGACGTCACTTCGCTTCCCGTTCCCGCCGTCGTCGGCACGGCGATGATTGGGAGGGGTTCGAGCCGTTCGGCGCCGCGACCTGTGATCAGCACTTCCCACACGGGCCCGAAGTTCCCGCGCGCAGCGGCGATCACCTTGGCCGTATCGATCACCGATCCGCCGCCGACAGCAACGACGAGTTGTGGCGCCTCCGCCAGCTCATTCGATCGCTGGCACTGCCGATCGAGATCCGCGCGATCCGGATTCGGCGCGACATCGTCGATGACGAGAGCGGGCGTACCGGCTGATCGAGCGAGCTTTGCCGCAAGATCACGGAATAGCGGCTCGCCGTAGGTGACGAGCACGTAGCGCCGGCCGGCTATCAAGTCACCGAGCCTATCGAACGTTCCCTCGCCGAACAGGACGCGAACCGGGTTGTAGTACGTCCACACGTCAAGCCCCTGCCGCTTGTTGTTGCGTACAGGTTGTCACAGTGCCTATCATTGATCCAATCCAAATTCGCGATGACTCTCATTCATTGGATGAATGGATGAATACGCAGCTCCGATCCTTCCACACAGTCGCGACGCACGGCGGCTTCACCGCTGCCGCTAACGCACTCAACATCGGGCAGCCGACGATCAGCAGTCAGGTGAAGGCGCTGGAGGATAGATTTCGCGTCGAGCTCTTTCACCGGCGGGGGCGCCGGGTCGAGCTGACCGAAACCGGGCGCCGCCTGCTGGAGCTGACGCAGCGGATCGCCAGCCTGGAAAGCGAAGCCGTCGATCTCTTGAATGCCGTGGGCGGGTTGCGCTCCGGCCATCTGAAGGTGAGTGCCGTCGGCCCGTATCACGTCACCGAGATGCTGAGCGCATTCCGGGTTCAGTATCCCGGCGTCGAGTTCTCCGTGCGCGTCAGCAATTCCCGCGAGGCACTGCGGCAGTTGATGGACTATAAAGCGGACGTCGCGGTCCTGGCCCATACGGAAGACGACCCACGCATCCACGCCGTCCCCTACAGCCGGCATCCGGTGATCGCCTTCGTTAGCTCCGACCACCCCTGGGCCGGGCGCACCTCGGTTTCCATCCATGAATTCGCGGAACAGCACGTCATTCTGCGCGAGGTCGGCTCGACGACGCGGCTCGCATTCGAGGCGGGGCTTGCCAGCGCCGGCGCCCGCATGGGCGGCTTCACCGAAATCGGCAGCCGCGAGGCGATCTGGCTGGCGGTCGAGCGCGGCATGGGCGTCGGCATTGTATCGCAGAGCGAGCTCATCCTGCATCCGCGCCTGCATCCACTGCCGTTCCGGGATGCCGAGATCTACACGTACGCGCACGTGGTCTGCCTCGCAGAGCGCCGGCAGGGCCCCATCG
>JAEVZQ010000330.1 GCA_023392135.1 Pseudomonadota bacterium
ATCGCCAAGCCGCCCGGCAAGAAGCCAGCGACACTCTCCCTGCTCTCGGGTGGCGAGCAGACATTGACGGCACTGTCGCTGATCTTTGCCGTATTTCTCACGAACCCATCGCCCATCTGCGTGCTCGACGAGGTCGACGCACCGCTCGACGACGCCAACGTCGACCGGTTCTGCACGCTCATGGAGCGGATGGCCGAGGAGACCGAGACGCGGTTCCTGGTCATCACCCACCACCCGATGACCATGGCGCGCATGAACCGCCTGTTCGGTGTCACCATGGGTGAGAAGGGCGTGAGCCAGCTCGTATCTGTCGACCTCGCCAGCGCCGAGCGGTTCCTCGAGGCCGTCTGACCAGAACAACGCGCCCCTGCAGCTGTGGCTCAGCTGAACCCTTGTCCTGCCGGCATAGTCCTGCGAGAAATCACGCGGCAACCGTATTGACCGGGGGAACGTCAGGGATGTCAGCGAGTGATGAAACGATCGGCTTCATTGGGCTTGGCGCGATGGGCCGCGGCATGGCAGCGAACTGCGTGAGGAAGGGCTTCAAGCTCGTCGTGCACGATCTGCGACCCGAGCCGGTCGCCGAGCTTGTGTCGCTCGGCGCGACCGCGGGCAAGGATATCGCCGATGTCGCCCGTCAATGCTCGATCATCATCACCGTGCTGCCGGCCGGCAAGGAAGTGACCGAGATCGTGATGGGGCTGGGCGGCCTCTTCGATCATGCGAAGCCTGGTACGCTGGTGATGGACCTCTCAACGGTCGAGCCGGAAACGACAGACCGCCTGCACGCTGAAGCGAAACGGCGAGGGTTCAAGGCCGTCGATGCGCCGATCGGGCGCCTCGCTTGGCATGCGGAGCGCGGCGAAAGCCTGTTCATGGTGGGTGCGGAGCCCGAGGACTTCGAGCGGGTGAAGCCCCTGCTGGAGGCGATGGGGACGACCATCCACCATTGTGGTCCGGGTGGTGCCGGCACGCGCACCAAGCTTGTGAACAATTATCTCGCCATCATCTCCTGCCAGCTCAATGCGGAGGCACTGGCGCTCTCTCAGCGGTTCGGCCTCGATATCGAAAAGACGCTGGAGGTCATTCACGGGACTACGGCCACCAACGGTCAGCTCAAGATCAACTGGCCGAACAAGGTCCTGGCCGGCGACACGAGCCCCGGCTTCACAATTGACCTCGCGCACAAGGACCTGTCGCTGATTGTGGGAGCGGCGAATTCCGCGCGGCTTCCGCTTCCTGTCGCCGCGGCGGCACGGGAGGCGTTTTCCGGCGCCCGAGCCCGCGGGTATGGCAGCCAAGACTTCTCGGCGATGGCCGATGTGCTGTGCGATCTCGTCCAGGTCGAGCGGGCAAGGCTCAAAAAAGAAAGCTAATCCCCTGGGGCGCCGCTCAGCCCTGGCTGATGATCGAGAAAGCTCGCCGCACCCAGCGGCCGCTTTCAGCAACGAACGGCCGCCCCCTGCGTTTTCGCAGCAGGCCAGTGTGGCGATCGAGAAATTCGCCACACCCGGCGGAGGGCACACGAGCGAATTTCTCGATCTGAAGCACGCTGGCAAGCTTATGAATCTGGTGTTCCTTTTTCATTCCGAAGTTCGCTCCCGACCCCAGTCGCGAACTCTGGCAAACTTTCGAATCGGCATACTAGGGGCGAACCGATATGGCTGACGTTTCCTCGAAAGAGCGCTTTTGGCGAATTGTCGTCGTGGTCGCGCTGGTGCTTGCCGGTCTGTACGTGGGCCAGCGCTACTTGCGCGAATTCGTCTTCGCTGCCACGCAGCCAAGGGAAACGACACCGCGCCCCGACCTCACGCCAGGCGAGCAGATTGCAACCAAGACGTTCGCGGAGACGGCTCCGTCCGTTGCGTACATCTTTACCCATCAGGCGGTGAGGCCGAGGCCCGGAGGCAGAACCGTGGAGAAGGCGGGTGCCGGGTCCGGCTTCGTCTGGGATCGCGCAGGGCACATCGTTACCAATACACACGTTGTCGAGGGCGCCGACAAGGTCGGTGTCGTCATCAACGAGGGCAAGGTGCATTCTGCACATGTGGTCGGCTTGGCGCCGTGGGTCGATCTCGCCGTGCTGCAGCTGGACGACCCGCCGGCAGATCTGCAGCCCATCAAGGTCGGCAGCTCGTCGGACCTGGTGGTCGGGCAGGTCGTGTTCGCGATCGGCAATCCCTTCGGCCTGTCACGAACCCTGACGAGTGGCATCATCAGCGCGCTCAACCGGACGCTCCCCACCGAATCGGGCCGCGAGATCGCGGGCGTAATCCAGACCGACGCTGCCATAAATCCGGGTAACTCAGGCGGGCCCCTGGTTGACAGCGTTGGTCGCCTCATCGGCGTGAACACGGCCATTCTGGCCCCCTCGGGCACTTTTGCGGGTGTGGGCTTCGCGATTCCGGTCGACACCGTCAACCGAATCGTTCCGGACCTGATCCGAACCGGACGCGCGCCGCTGCCCGGTATCGGCATTCGCGTGTTCCCGATCGAGCTGAGCGCCCGACTGGGCGCACCGGGCGTGGTCATCCAGGGGGTGACACCCGGCTCCTCAGCCGAACGTGCCGGCCTGAAAGGCATGGATGAGCTCGGGCAGCTCGGCGACATCATCATCGCTGTGAACGGTGAGCGGATCAGCGAGCTTTCAGACCTGACGCGTCAGCTGGAAAAAGCCGGAATCGGCAATACCGTGACCTTGACAGTGCTGCGGCACGGCACTCAGCGAGACGTTCAGGTTCAGGTCGAGGATATCAACAAGTAGCTCTCGTTGGTTCGGAGCAGGTTTCCGCAGCGGACGTGACCGCTGCGGATCTTCATTCCCGCGGCTTTTGCAGTCGGGCCCGCGCCCTTAGGGCTGTGAGCCTCCCGCCGCGGTGTAGAGCTTGTTGGCGATGTCGACAATCTCGTCCGGGTGATACTCCGGAATGAACGCTTCGGGCACGCCGTCCATCTGGTACTGCGGACCGCCCTGCGGCGGGCCATCGACGACCTCGAGTATTTCCGATGGGTCGAGGCCTGGGCCGTTCCAGATGGCGGCGATCTCCCGGTAATCATCGGGGCTGAAGCGGTACAGCTTCCGGTGGCTGCCCTCCTTGATGAATTTGTCACATTCCGGAATTTCGCTGTCGAGAATGCGCGGGATCGGCAGCATCTTTCTCACCTCGACGCCGCTCAGCTTTTCGAGCGCGAGAGCATACGCATGGGCATGCACGCCGCCGCGCGTGAAGAGGTAGCCCAGCATCATGCGTGCGGCCGGGTTCTTCGTCATTTCATAGGCGCGCAATTTCACTGTGCGCGCGCCACATTCCAGAAAGAAGTTGTGCAGCAGGTCCAGCACGAGATTTCCGGAGTTGAAGATGTAGTCGCCGCGCCAGGGCTCCCCGAGATTGTTCATCGCCATGATGCCGTGCGGGCCGTTGAGGTGATAGTTGACCCCGGTTCCTGTGTTCTTGAAAATATTCTCGAAAGGAGCGTCGCCTGCTGAGACTTTGCCTTGGCCTTCGGCCCCATTGAGCAATCCGTTGACTGCCGCGCCGACCAGCTCGATGTGACCCAGCTCCTCGGCCGCAATGTTGGCGATCAGGGCATAGAACGGCCTCAGCTTATCCCGCATTCGGAAGTTGAAACTCTGGTACAGATAGGTGTTTACGGTGGTCATCTCGCCGAAACGCCCACCCATCAACTCATTGACGACCGCCGCTGCAGCCGGATCAGGATCTTTTGGCAGGGGCATCTCGACCTGAAGCCGATCAATTCTGAGAAACATGCGTCCTCTCCTGTAGCCTGTGCCTGGACTGACCGGCGCAGGGCAGAGCCACCTGCCCTACCGGCAGCCAACAAACTGAAGCGGAGCGGTCGGGGATCCATGCCGGAGGCCAATCGGGACCATGATTGCGGAGTGGACGATGTCTCGCCCCGGGCCGGGTGATCTGCTAATGCTCCGGACTGCAAGCATGCCAAATACGCCTGAGGAAAAATCGCCGATGCCATTCCTGTTCGACCCACCGCCCGTGCCTGCACTGCCCATCACGGGCACGGACA
>JAEVZQ010000364.1 GCA_023392135.1 Pseudomonadota bacterium
CATGTCTCATCTGCATGGCTAAGGGCCGCCGCAACTTGCGCCGCGACCGCTTCGTCCATAACAGTGCTCGGCGGCAGAAAAAGCTAGTCTCCTGGAAACTGGCGCCCAGCTAATCGGAGTGAGCTCATGCGACCAGCCTATCTCGTCACCGGCATCCGGACGCCGATCGGGCGTTACGGTGGCAGCCTTTCCAGCTTGCGGCCGGACAATCTCGGAGCTCACGTCATCCGGGAGCTGATGGCGCGCGTGCCCTCCGTTCCGGCAGCGGCGATTGACGATGTGATGTTCGGCTGCGCCAATCAGGCCGGTGAGGACAACCGCAACGTCGCGCGCATGTCGGCTCTGCTCGCAGGGCTGCCAGCAGACGTATCGGGCTCGACCGTCAACCGCCTGTGCGGATCGGGCCTCGACGCGCTGGCCCAGGCTGCCCGGATGATCCGTACGGGCGAAGCCGAGGTCGTGATCGCCGGTGGCGTCGAGAGCATGTCGCGGGCGCCGTTCGTGATGGGCAAAGCCACGGAGGCCTTCTCCCGGCAGGCCGAGATCTACGACACGACCATCGGCTGGCGCTTCGTCAATCCGCTCATGAAGGAGCAATACGGCACCGACTCCATGCCTGAGACGGCCGAGAACGTCGCGGAAGAGTTTCAGATCTCGCGCGAGGACCAGGACGCATTCGCGCTCAGATCCCAAGTGAGGGCGGCGGCCGCACAGAAGAGCGGGCGGCTGGATAAGGAGATCAGTCCGCTTACGATCCCTCAGCGCAAGGGCGACCCGATCGTCGTGGCGAAGGACGAGCACCCCCGCGAGACGACGCTCGAGAAGTTGGCAAAGCTGCCGACACCCTTCCGCAAGGGTGGCACGGTGACAGCCGGCAATGCCTCCGGCGTGAACGATGGAGCGGCGGCGCTGCTCGTCGCCTCGGATACCGCGGTTGAAAAATATGGCCTGACGCCGCTCGCGCGCGTCGTGGGTGCAGCAACCGCGGGTGTGCCGCCGCGGATCATGGGCATCGGGCCGGCGCCCGCCACGCGCAAGCTCATGGAACGGCTCGCCCTCGAGATCTCGGATTTCGACATCATCGAGCTCAATGAGGCATTCGCCGCGCAGGCACTGGCCGTCACCCGGCAGCTCGGGCTTCCCGACGACGCCGGGCACGTCAACCCGAACGGTGGCGCCATCGCTCTCGGGCATCCGCTCGGCATGTCTGGTGCCCGGCTGGCACTCACGGCTGCACTGGAGTTGAAGGAGCGCAATGTGCGCCGGGCGCTGTGCACCATGTGCATCGGCGTGGGGCAGGGCATCAGCCTGGTGCTAGAGGCTGCTTGAATTCGGCGTGGCAAGCGATCATTCGCTGCCCGACAGCGTTAAAGAGTATAACCTCTCATGCCGGGAGCGGCGGATCAGATCGAAGGATGTGCCATGGCCTTTGAAGACGTGCAGGCGGAGCTCGGCCTCCTGCTCACCCAGATTGAAAACGAAACGCAACCGGACGACCGGCACGAGATCTACCTCGTGATCAGGCGGAAGCTGAACGAGCTCAGAGCCTATGGCATGCCGCTGCCGCAGGACCTCGTCGAGCTCGAGCGAAGCCTCGAGCAGGAATTCGAGGCCGACCAGCGCAGCGATACGCGCCGGGCTACTGATTCCAAGAGCTGACAGTGGAGATGTTCAATGCAGCGCGTACAATGCCAGGGCGTGCACCACATCCCGCTGGTCGGGGCCAACCGCCAGACTTCGATCGACTTCTGGGAAGGCGTCCTTGGAATGCCGTTCGTCTTCGAGCAGCCGAACCTCGACGCGCCCGACCAGAACCATCTCTATTTCGATCCCGGTGACGGGCGGCTCATCACCATCTTCACCAACGAATCGTGGCAGCCGGATTCAAGGCCCAATCCGACCAACGTCGGCAACGTCCACCACATCGCCTTCATGGTTTCGCGCGCCACCTACACGCAGGCGGCCACACGTCTGCGCGAGCGCGGCTTCGCCAATTCCGGCGAGGTGGACCGCGGCTTCATGTATTCGCTCTATTTCCGCGATCCGCTGGGCCAGCTGCTCGAGCTCGCCTGCTACAAGTTCGAGCCGCCCGTCGGCTGCACGCACGCCGACGTGTTACGGGAAGCCCATAAGATCCGGCTGGCAAAGAGCGCCCACAACATCACCGACGAGCACCTTGCTGACGCCATCGAGACCCTTTCGCGCCCTCGCGAGCCTACTGCGACTTAGGCCGATTCTCCGGTTGGTAAAAACCGCTCTATCGTATCCCGCGCAGCATCTTGGTTCGCGCCTGACCGGCGGCCATGAGGAAGCTCAGGTCGCTGCCAGCCAGGATCATCTGCGCGCCAAGTCCGATGTAGCGGCGCAGGCCCTCCTCCGAATAGACGCCGCCCATGCCGGCCCACTTGCCGTGCTTGCGGCACGCAGCGACCATGGTCTCATAGGCCGCCCCGACGCGATCGTGCATCAGCTCGCCGGGAATGCCCATCTCGCAGGTCAGATCGTTGGTGCCGATCAGCAGCACATCGATGCCGGGGACGGCTGCAATCGCATCCGCATTGGCGATCGCTTCCGGCGTTTCGAGCATCGCGACGATCAGCACGTTGTCGTTGACCGCTGCTGCGGCTTCGGCCAGCGGCGCCGACTGGAACGCGAGTTGCGGCATGGCGCCCGTGATCGAGCGGTGGCCCACCGGCGGGTATTTGAGATGCGATACGATCTCGCGCGCCTCCTCCGCCGTATCGACGTGAGGCATGACGATGCCGTACGCGCCACCATCGAGCGCCCTTGCGGCAAGGTCGTAGCGATCCCTCGGCACACGAACGATCGGCGAGATGCCGGCCGCCAGCGCCGCGACCGAGATCTGCACGGCCGTGTCGAGCCCCATCGTCCCGTGCTCGAGATCGATGAACAGCCAGTCGAACCCACACGTTTTCATGGCCAACACGGTATCCGCCGTGCGCGCCTGGCGAAGGCCAAGGCCGACGGCAAGCTCTCCGCTCTGTAGCCGCTCGCGCGCCGGGTTCTTGAGGGTCAGCATCTCATCCTCGCTTCTGTTCCTGCCGGTAACCCATGTGACTCCACGGCGCGCAATGACGCAATAGCGCTCAGGCACAATGCGCGCACCGCGTCGGCGCCTTCAGGCTGCGACACCCCACGTCTTCGCGGCAAAACCGGGATAGGTTTCGGCCACCTGCCGGGCGATTTCGGTTCGCAGGAGTTTCAGTTGTCCGCTGTCCAACGCCTCGGTCCCAGGGACTGTTTCGGGGACAGCGTAATCGAACCCGGTTGCTTGCCTGACATCGGCAGCGCTGACGCCAGGATGGGTGCTTTGCAACCTGAATTGCCGCCGCTGTTTATCGAATGAAAACACACACAGCCCCGTGACCAGCGCATATGGCCCGCCCGGACGGTATTCGTTTTCGGGCGAGGTTCCGGCAGCGCTGATGAAATCGACCTTGGGCACCAACGTGCGCGGCGTGTGCTCCTCGCGGAAAAGGATCACCCGCGGAATGAGGTGATAGAGATAAGCCGAGCCGAAGGAGCCGGGGAGTCTCACCTTGCTCTGCGGATAACCGCCGAGACCGACCAGATTGATATTGGCCGCACCATCGATCTGACCGCCGGAAAGAAAGAACGCATCGATACGCCCCTGAGCGGCGCAATCGAACAACTCGCGTCCGCCGTCCGTGAAGGCGTTGTGCGTACGGCTTCCGAGCAGCGAAACGCGAAGCTTTCCGCCGGAGAGCGCTCGCGCGAGAAGGGCTGCCGATCCCGGAATGGGCGAGCTGTTGCCGACCGCGACATGGCCGAGCCCCCGCAGCATCCGCGTGATCGCGGCGATCATGATTTCCGTACGGCTGACCTCGTCGGACAAATGCGGGCTCATGCGGGCACCTTTCCGAAAATGGCTTCTTCGGCCCAGCGCTTAAACCCGTCCTCCGTTTTCGCTGCTCTCGCGTAAACAGAAAGATATTCCGTATCGGCCTGATACGCACCCGCGAGCCCCACCGGGCGTGCACCACCGGGCACCACCGAAATGGCCGATATGTAAAGCGCCGGGATCGTGCCCGCCGCCATGGCATCGTCGGCCAGGAAGTCGGTATCCTCGACGCGCTCCACGGTGACCAGGGTCGTTAGCGCAGCGTGGGCCATCAGCATCAGCTCGCGGCGCA
>JAEVZQ010000382.1 GCA_023392135.1 Pseudomonadota bacterium
GCTCTATCCTGAGCCCACCCATGTGATGGGAAGGGGGGATCGATGGCTGATAGAGGATCTCGATGCCGCGATCGAGCGCCAACTCGGTCGAGCGACCCACGTCAAGGACGCCGCCGACGTGTTATGAAGCCAGCTGGGTGGCCACGATATATGCGCGAGAAGCCGCTCAAGAGCGGCGCGGTAGCCTACTTTTGGGAGCCGCCGCGGGTCTATCTTGCGCAGGGCTTCAAAGGCCATGCCGAGCCATTAGGGTCACACTACGGCACGGCCATCGCCCGAGCCAACCTTCTCAATGCGCATCTCGATTCCTGGCGCACGGGTCGCAATGCCATTCCTGTCGAAGAGGAATGCAGAATATTTGGCACAGTTTCTTGGTTGTTCGACCGCTATCTGAAATCGACCGCCTTCACAAACAAGGTATCGGAGCGGTCGCGCAATGAGTACGAGCGCGCGCTGAGGCGCATCGAGAATGTGTCGACGAAAATCGGTGGCGTGGTCGGCGGTCTGCCGGTGTCGTCCATCACGCCGGCCGCTGTCGACAAGATTTACTTGGATCTCCAGCAAGGCAAGCGGGGCGCACGGATTCGCCAGGCTAACTTGTCGCTCGATATTGCTAGGCGGGCATGGAGAGTTGTGCGTCGGCTCGCACCGACGGTCGTACCTGCTGAAAATCCGTGGGTCGGGGTCGAGCGCAACTCGAAGAAGAGGATGAAGCCGGCAGCGACCCGTGCCGAGGCGTACGCACTGGCCTACGCCTTGCGGGACATCGACGAGCCGCATCTTGGGGCAGCAGCACTGATCTGCTTCGAATGGCACCAGCGCCCCGAGCACGTACGGCGAGGCGGAATTACATGGGCCGACTATCGTCCGCCTGATCGGCCCGATGCCGTGCGAGTGCGTCATCACAAGACTGGCGAGGAGGGTTGGGTGCCGCTGGAGGATGACAATGGACGTTTGTTCCCGGAACTGGAGGACTACCTCACAAGTCTTAAGCGATTGGGCCTGCCGATCGTGCTTACCAGTGGGGGACGAGGTCCATCACGCCCCTACTCCGACGAGTACGCGCAACGGCGCGTGCGCGAGGCGCGGGAAAAGGCAAAGCTTGGATCACATGTCACCCTTGACGCCTGTCGGCATGGCGGACTTACGGAGCTGGGGGATGCTGGAGCGACGGAGTTTGAGGGAATGTCTGCCTCGATGCACAAGACCCCACAAGCGCTGCGGCTGTACGTAAAGCGTTCAGAGGGGCAGCGAATGGCGGCTGCACGGAAGCGCCGAAAGCTCATCAACGGGAACAAATGATGACGAGTTTCCGGAACGGTCGCCAGATGCGGATTCGGAATGGAAGGGTGACGATGGAAAAACATCAACGATATCATGGCGCTCCCTACGGGAGTCGAACCCGTCTTTCCAGATTGAAAATCTGGCGTCCTAACCGATAGACGAAGGGAGCGCTGGGGCGAGGGTATAGGGAGGTTTGTTAGGGCTGGCAAGGGGAGTACGTGGAGTGCCGCAGCGGGCATCTTGTGTTGCCGCCGGCTATTTGTGACATAATAGCAATCCGGCCCCGCTCACCAGATCACAGCGTTGTCATTGCCGTCGCGGGTCGGCTGCATCGTCGATGGTGAGCTCGATCCGGTCGCGGCCACCCCAGGTGTCGCGGCGGAGGGTGCCCGCCACGTGGATCGGCATGCCGCCGGTGGAGAGCAAGGCCTCCCCGAGCGGTTGGCCGGCAGCGCGGAAGGCGACTGCATCGATGCGGGACCCGTCGCCGGCTTCGACAGCGCAGCGGATATGGCGCTCGCCGACCACCTTGGCGTACTTGATGCGGTGGGCGGGAAAGGCGAAACGGGGCTGCGGGTTGCCTTGGCCGTAGGGCCCTGCGCGCTCGATGAGCTGCAGCAGCTCATCTGTCACGCCGCCAGATGTCATGGCGCCATCGATGTCGAGACCCGCCGTGGCGCGGGCGTGGGTTGCGGTCGCGGTGAGCGCCTCGTAGAAGAAGGCGCGCAGCAGCTCGAGCCGGTTCCGCTCTACCGTCAATCCGGCCGCCATCGCATGGCCGCCGCCCTTGACAAGATGGCCTGCCGAAACGGCGGCACGCACAGCGGCTCCGATATCGACGCCCGCGACCGAGCGAAGGGAGGCTGTGCCGGTCTCCTTCTCCCACGAGATCACACATGAAGGCCGCTGGAAGCGCTCGGTCAGGCGGCTTGCGACCAATCCGACGACGCCTTTGTGGAAGACTTCCGAGCCGAGCACGATGATCGGCAGCGTTGGGTCCGCCTCGAGCTGCTGCTCGGCTTCGGCCATGGCCTGCGCGAGCATCTCCGCCTCGATCGCCTTGCGCTCCTTGTTGAGCCTGTCGAGGAGTTGCGCGATGCGCGCCGCTTCCACCTCATCGTCGATGGACAGCAGGCGGGCGCCGAGTGCCGCATCTCCGATGCGCCCGCCCGCATTGATGCGCGGGCCGAGGACGAAGCCGAGATGATAAGGCGTCGGCGCCTGGGCGAGACCTGCCGCATCGAACAGGGCTGTCAGCCCGATGTTGCGGCGCGCACGCATCACCTGCAGGCCCTTCACCACGTAGGCGCGGTTGAGGCCGGTGAGTGGGACGACGTCGCATACGGTTGCCAAGGCGACGAGATCAAGGAGGTCGAGCAGATCGGGCGCAGGCTTTGCAGCAGAGTAGAAATCCCGACGGCGCAGCTCACGAACCGTTGCGACCAGGACCAAGAACGTCACTCCGGCCGCGCAAAGCTGACCGAGACCGGACAGGTCGTCCTGCCGGTTCGGGTTGACGACGGCATGGACGTCGGGAAGCCGTTCGTCTGCCTGATGGTGGTCGATGACCACCACATCGGCACCCATTCCGCGGGCACACCCGAGCGGATCGAAGCTGGTTGTGCCGCAGTCCACTGTCACGATCAGCCGGGCGCCATCCTTGATGAGCCCCTCGATCGCCGCCCTGTTAGGACCGTAACCTTCGAACAACCGATCCGGAATGTAGACCCGGCAGCCAAGTCCGTGATGCGCCAGGAAACGGTGCATCTGCGCCACCGATGCCGCTCCGTCCACGTCATAGTCGCCGAACACGGCGATGGGCTCGCGAGCAATGATGGCGTCGGCCAACCGCGCGGCGGCCTTGTCCATGTCCTGCAGCACGCTCGGGTCGGGCATCAGTGCCTTGATGGTTGGATCAAGGACGATCGGTATCTCGTCGAGCGCGACACCGCGGGCGGCCAGTACGCGGCCGAGCAGCTCAGGCAGATCGTGCCGCTGACTGATTGCGGTGGCGAGATTGAGGTCGGCAGGGTCGATGCGCTCGCGCCATCGCAATCCGCGCGCGGATTGCGTGATACCCAGAAACACCGTCCGCTCCCCGTCGAACGGCTCAGGCTTCAGCCTCGGTAATGCCCCCATCCCGTACCCCTGCGAATCAGGCTCGCAGTGTTGCACGCGGCCAGGGCGGATTGGAGGCGCGCGACGGAAGCACTTGTGGATAGCTGCCCCTGAGCTGGTTTGCGCGCCCGCTCAGCGCGGCTTCAGCTCGAACGCGCGGGCCAGCAACTCATACGACCGGCGGCGCGCGGCGGGATCATGACACCAGGTCAGCACCACGACCTCGTCGATGCCGAGCTCATCGGCAAGGGTGCGAATACGTTTGCCCACGTCTGCCGGAGTGCCGACGAGCGCCGTGCGCCGCATCTCGGCGACGCGGGCCTCCTCGATGGGCGTGGGCTCGAACGGGAGAGGAGCTTCCGGAGCATCGATCGCGGCGAGCAGGCCTCGGTCCCGGGCCACCCGCCATTTCGCCCGCGACGTGAAGAGCCGCTGCGCCTCCGCATCGGTTTCCGCGACCAGCGCCCACACGCAGATGTTGGCGACTGGCTCGGGATGGCGCGGGCTCGGGTTGTAGAGCTGGCGATAGAGCGACAGCGCCTGATCGACCCCGACGCCATCGGTGATGAAGTAGGCGAACGAGTAGGGTAGTCCGAAGTGCGCCGCGACCTGAGCGCCGTAATCCGAGCTGCCGAGCATCCAGACCACGGGAGCGGTATCGCCGGCCGGATAAGCACGGACCTGCCGGAAAGGGTGGACCTCGGGCAGGTCCTCACCGTTGACCCATGCGATGAGATCGCGAACCTGCTCCGGGAACTGCAGCGTGCGCATGGTGCCGAACGGGTTGAGCGCCTGCGCGGTGCGGCTGTCCGAGCCCGGTGCGCGGCCCACACCGAGATCGATGCGTCCGGGCGCCAGAGCGTCCAGCACGCGAAACTGCTCAGCGACCTTGAAAGCCGCATAGTGCGGCAGCATCACTCCGGCACTGCCGATGCGAATCGCGCGTGTGCGCGTTGCGATGGCCGCCATCAGGATTTCGGGTGCGGTGCCGACGATCGTCTGGTGGCTGTGATGCTCGGAGACCCAGAACCGATGGTAGCCGAGCGACTCGCACAACTCGGCCAGTTCCAGCGTTTCGCGGATCGATTCGCGGTGCGGCCGGCCCTGGACGGCGACGGATTGGTCGAGCACGGAAAGCTGGATCATGAGATCCCTTCACCTCTGGTAAAAGCCAATCGCGCACAGAATAGCCGTAACGTGATCCTCGGGCGAGATGCGCGCGGACAGGATGCATGGGCTGTACCCTGGACCGAGGGAACGGACCAGAGGCAGGTGAGTTCTCAGCCGAAGGTACCGGCTTGGAATCGTTTCTGGAACCGTCCCATGGCCAATCGACTGGGCTGGTTTCTCGGGCTCGTCGTTCTACTGATTCTAATCGTGATATGGCTGATCCCGTGGAACCGGCTCGAGACTGCGGTTACGCCGCCATCCCCACCGGCGAGCGCGCCGTACGAGCCTCCGCAGCGAATCGACTAAGCCGCCGCCTCGTGTGGCGGTTCAGAAGCTCCCCATCGCCAGAGGCCGGGTAGTGTCCCTTGGAACCCGACGTTCGCAAGTTCGGGTGCCGCGAGGTGGATGCGAACTTCGAGTTCGGGGCACTAGTGGAGCGAATTTGACATTTGATCCCCGTTTGCGGCACGCGCCGAATCAAATGTCAAATTCAAATGCTCCACTGGATCAAGTGGTTACTAGTGGTCCTTTGATCCCGACATTTGCTCTCGAGCTTGCCGCGGCGGGATGCAAATGATCGGACCACTAGGCCCCATCCTTCAGCAGCTTGTAGTTGATCGAGTCGACAAGGGCCTCGAAGCTCGCATCGACGATGTTGGGCGAGACGCCGACTGTGAACCAGCGCTCGCCGGTTGCCTTGTCGTGGCTTTCGATCAGCACGCGGGTGACGGCCTCGGTGCCGCCGGTCAGAATGCGTACTTTATAGTCGACGAGCTCGATGTCGCTGATGTGCTTCTGGTAGCGCCCGAGGTCCTTGCGCAGTGCCTGGTCGAGCGCGTGCACCGGGCCGTTGCCCTCGGCGACGGACCACACCGGCTCGTCGCCGCCGGATACAAAGACACGGACCGTCGCCTCCGAGACGGTGACCAGCCGGCCAACGGCGTTGTGGCGCTTCTCGACCATGACGCGGAAGCTGTCGACTGTGAAATACTTTGGCACATCGCCCAGCATCCGCCGGGTCAGCAACTCGAATGAGGCCTCTGCGCCTTCGTAGGCATAGCCGGCAGCCTCGCGCTCCTTCACCTCGTCGAGCAGGCGGCCAACGCGCTCGTCGTCCTTGGCGATCGAGATGCCGAGCCGTTTCAGCTCGGCGACGACGTTCGATTTACCGGCCTGGTCGGACACGAGCACGCGGCGGCGGTTGCCGACGCTTTCCGGCTTCACGTGCTCGTAGGTTTCCGGCTCCTTCAGGATTGCAGAGGCGTGGATGCCGGCCTTCGTGGCGAATGCGGACTCGCCCACGTAAGGCGCCTGTCGGTTCGGCGCGCGATTGAGGATTTCGTCGAGGATCCGGCTTGCCTGCGTGATCCGCATCAGGCGCTCGGGCGTCACACCCGTTTCGAAGCGATCGGCGAACTCGGATTTCAGCAACAGCGTCGGAATGATCGAGGTCAGGTTGGCATTTCCGCAGCGCTCGCCGATGCCGTTGACCGTGCCCTGGATCTGGCGCGCGCCGGCCCGTACGGCAGCGAGCGTATTGGCGACGGCGTTCTCGGTATCGTTATGCGTGTGAATGCCGAGATGCGTGCCGGGGATGATCTCGATCACCTCCCGCACGATGCGTCTGACCTCGTGCGGCAGGGTCCCACCATTGGTATCGCACAGCACCACCCAGCGTGCACCGGCGTCGTAGGCCGTGCGCGCAACAGCAAGCGCATAAGCACGATTGCCCTTGTAGCCGTCGAAAAAATGCTCGCAATCGATCATCGCCTCGGTGCCGGTGTCGCGAATGGCGCGCACCGATTGAGCAATGGATTCCAGGTTCTCCTCGTTGCTGATCGCGAGTGCGACGCGCACGTGGTAATCCCAGGATTTTGCGACGAGACAGATCGCGTCGGCTCCCGACTGAAGTGTCGCCCGGAAGCCCGGATCGTTAGAGACTGACCGGCCGGCCCGCTTCGTCATACCGAATGCGGTGAAACGTGACGTCTCCAATCGTGGCCTTTGGGCGAACAAGGCAGTATCCGTGGTGTTGGCCCCAGGATAACCGCCCTCGACATAATCGATGCCGAGCCCGTCCAGCAGCTCGGCAATGCGCCGCTTGTT
>JAEVZQ010000425.1 GCA_023392135.1 Pseudomonadota bacterium
CTCTCATTCCACATCGCGGGCGCTTCCTCGATCCTCGGTGCGATCAACTTCATCACTACGATCTTCAATATGCGCGCGCCCGGCATGACCATGCACAAGATGCCGCTGTTCGCGTGGGCGGTTCTGGTAACGGCCTTCTTGCTGCTGCTCTCGCTGCCCGTGCTGGCCGGCGCCATCACCATGCTGCTGACGGATCGCAACTTTGGCACGACCTTCTTCACCGCCAGCGGCGGTGGTGATCCGGTCCTCTATCAGCACCTCTTCTGGTTCTTTGGTCACCCCGAAGTCTACATCATGATCCTGCCCGGCTTCGGCATGATCAGCCACATCGTGGCGACGTTCTCCCGCAAGCCAGTGTTCGGCTACCTCGGCATGGCCTACGCCATGGTCGCGATCGGGCTCGTCGGATTCATCGTGTGGGCGCACCACATGTACACGTCGGGCATGGGCGTCGATGCGCAGGCTTACTTCGTGTTCGCCACCATGGTGATCGCGGTGCCTACGGGCGTGAAGGTTTTCTCCTGGATCGCCACGATGTGGGGCGGCTCCATCTCGTTCAGAGCGCCGATGCTGTGGGCGCTGGGCTTCATTATCCTGTTCACCATCGGTGGCGTGACGGGCGTGATGCTGGCCAATGCCGGCGTGGACCGTGCGCTCCACGACACCTACTATGTCGTTGCGCACTTCCATTACGTGCTGTCGCTCGGTGCGGTCTTCGCGATATTCGCCGGCTGGTACTACTGGTTCCCGAAGATGACCGGGTACATGTACTCGGAGTTCTTCGCGAAGCTGCACTTCTGGCTGACGTTCATCGGCGCCAACATCCTGTTCTTCCCGCAGCACTTCCTGGGCCTTGCCGGCATGCCGCGGCGCTATGCCGACTATCCGGATGCCTTCGCCTACTGGAACTACATCTCCTCGATGGGCTCCTACATTACGGCGCTCGGCACGGCGGTGTTCTTCGTGGGCATGGTGCTGGCCTTGCTGAGGAAGGAGCGTGCGGCTGAGAATCCTTGGGGCGTGGGGGCAACCACGCTGGAGTGGACGCTGTCCTCTCCGCCGCCATTCCACTCCTTCGAGACACTGCCTCGGATCAGGGCGGCCGAGCACCACTGACGAAAGCGGCGGGAGGCTTCGGCCTCCCGATCGCACCATGCTGGGCGGGCTGCTTGGCGCGGACACGTCCGGAACGTGAAGTGAAGATGAGGTGGCCGCCAGTGCGGCGCCGAAATGCTACAGGGATGAGCCGGCAGGCTGAGTTGAATGGCGGAAAAGGGCATCGGGGCTGAAACACGTGCGTTGACCCCCTCGTTGGGGGGAACGGTCGGGGACTTCGTTGCCCTGCTTAAACCGCGCGTGATGTCGCTCGTCATTTTCACCGCGTTCGTCGGCCTGGTCCTGGCGCCCGGTCAGATCCATCCCGTGCAGGCCGGTATCGCGCTTCTGGCAATTACGGTCGGCGCCGGCGCATCCGGCGCGCTCAACATGTGGTACGACGCCGATATCGATGCGCATATGGCGCGGACGGCGGCGCGGCCGATCCCACGCGGGCATGTGACTGCCGAGGAGGCTCTGACTTTCGGTGTCGTGCTCTCCGTCTTCTCCGTGCTGACGCTAGGCCTGCTGGTCAACTGGACGGCCGGCGCACTGCTCGCGCTGACGATCGGCTTCTATATCTTCATCTACACGATGTGGCTCAAGCGGCGGACGCCGCAGAACATCGTCATCGGTGGAGCGGCCGGCGCGTTCCCGCCCATGATCGGCTGGGCGGCGGTGACGGGCACGGTCAGCATCGAAGGCGTCCTGTTGTTCTTAATCATATTCTTCTGGACTCCTCCGCACTTCTGGGCGCTCGCGCTCTATCGTTCGCGTGACTACGAGCGGGTTGGCGTGCCGATGCTCCCCGTGGTCGCCGGAGGAGATGAGACCCGGCGTCAAATTCTGATCTACAGCGTCCTGCTCGCGATTCTCGGCGTCGCCCCGGCTCTCATCGGGCTTGGCGGCATCATCTACCTCGTCACGTCCGCTGGGCTGGGTGTCGCGTTCGTGGCGCTGGCGATCAAGGTCTATCGCGTGCGGGAAGGGCGCGAGGCCGATTATGCGGCCAAGGAGCTGTTCGGCTTCTCGCTGCTCTACCTGTTCCTGCTGTTCGCCGTTCTTCTGGCTGAACATCTCGTCCGACCGTTGCTGGGATGGGTGTGAGCTCGGGGAGTAGCGGGGTGGCTGCGGATGATCGGAATGGACAGGATCACGATACCGAGTTGGAGCGTCGGCGTCGGCAGCGCTATCGCTCGATCGCCATCGCTGTGGCGCTCGGACTGCTCGTGCTGCTGTTCTACCTGGCCACGATCGTGCGCCTCGGCGGCAATGTCTTCAATCGCCCGATATGATCGGGCGTAGCTGGTTTGAGATGCGGGTAGTCGTGAGATGACCAAGTCAGTCGAAAAGGTGGGGGCAGGCCATGCGCGCGTTGCGCTCATCTGCGCGGTGGCTGCGGTCGGAATGCTCGGCATGGCCTATGCTGCTGTGCCGCTCTACTCTCTCTTTTGTCAGGTGACCGGCTTCGCCGGCACGACCCAGCGCGCCGAGAAGCCGTCAGAAAAGATCCTCGATCAAGTCGTCACCATCCGCTTCGATGGCAACGTCGCGCCGGGGCTCGGGTGGAAGTTTCACCCGGTCCAGCAGACAATCGACGTGAGAATCGGGGAGAACGCACTGGCCTTTTTCCGCGCGGAGAATACGTCCAGCCGCCCGGTCACGGGCACGGCGACCTTCAACGTGACGCCGGAGATCGCGGGCAGCTACTTCAACAAGGTCCAGTGCTTCTGCTTCACAGAGCAAAGGCTCGAGCCGGGCGAAGCCATCGACATGCCGGTGAGCTTCTTCGTCGATCCAGCCATCATGGAGGACGAGACGGCGGGCCACCTGACGCAGATCACGCTTTCCTACACATTCTATCCCGCCGACGAGTCCAAGGCCGCGGCTGTCTCACAACCAGTCGCCCCTGCGGCGGAAAGGCCAAGTGCGGGCGGGAAGGGGTCGTGACATGACGATCTCAGAAGCTGAGCTGTCGAGGATTTTTGTACTACCGGGGGCGCGCACCACCTCGCGCCGCATGCGGGGATGGGATGCACAAGGACGACGGAGCTGATTATGGCCGATAGCCACGCCAAGCATCACGATTATCATCTTGTCGATCCGAGCCCGTGGCCTCTTCTGGCCTCGATGTGCGCGTTCGTGCTGGCCGTCGGCTTCATCATCTGGATGCGGTCGATGGATGGCGGCTCCGGCCTGTTCGGCGTGCAGGGCTCGACGGTATTCTTCATCGGCGCCGCGTCGCTGATCGCGGTTGCGTTCCTGTGGTGGCGCGACGTGATCCGCGAGGCCCACAAGGGCGACCATACCCCGGTGGTGCAGCTTCACCTGCGCTACGGCATGATCTTATTCATCGCCTCAGAGGTGATGTTCTTCGTTGCATGGTTCTGGGCCTATTTCGATGCGGCGCTATTTCCGGGCGGCGTTGCACCCCTGCCGATCAGCATGCCGGATGGCTCGATCGCACCGTCCGACAGCTCCATTATCGGCCTGGTCGAGCGCAACCAGCTCACCGGCGGTCACTGGCCGCCGATAGCTTCGGACGCGTTCCGCAGCACGTTCGATCCGTGGGGATTGCCGCTCGTCAACACGCTGATCTTGCTGTTGTCCGGCACGACCGTCACGTGGGCGCATCACGCGTTGCTCGAGAACGACCGCAAGGGTCTCGTCTGGGGCCTGGCGCTGACGGTCTGCCTCGGCTTCGTGTTCACGCTGCTGCAGGCCTTCGAGTATGGCCACGCGGCTTTCAACTACTCCGGACACATCTACGGCGCGCCATTCTTCATGGCCACCGGCTTCCACGGTGCGCACGTCATCATCGGCACGATCTTCCTGTTCGTCTGCCTGATGCGGGCGCTGAAGGGCCACTTCACACCCAAGCAGCACTTCGGCTTCGAGGCGGCTGCATGGTACTGGCACTTCGTCGACGTCGTGTGGCTGTTCCTTTTCGCCTGCATCTACGTCTGGGGCGCCGGTACACCGGCTGCGCACTGAGAAGATACCATCACCGGTGCGGTGCAGGTCACGGCGGGGCGGCGGGTAGCAGCCCCGCCGTTACGCTTTGAAGGGCCCGGCCAACTCTGTGGCGAAAGCCCACGTTGTGTGGATAGGGCGAGTGCAGCACATCTCGTGCATGGCTCAAGACGATCGACTGGGAACTGCGCTGCGGGCGGGCCTGCTCGGGCGTTGCCCTCGCTGCGGCGAGGGGCAACTGTTCGAAGGGCCGCTGACTTTGAAGGTGCGCGAGCGATGCGGGGCCTGCGGTCTCAGCAATACATTCGCCGATAGTGGCGACGGGCCGGCTGTGTTCGTCATCATCATTCTTGGCTTTCTGATCATGGGAGCCGCCCTCATCGTCGAGTTCAAGCTATCGCCGCCGTTCTGGGTGCATATCGTCCTCTGGCCACCAATGGCGGCTCTGCTCGGTTTCGGCCTCTTACGGCCCATGAAAGCGACGCTCATCGGCCTGCAATACCGGAACAGGGCGGAAGAGGGCCGCCCCGAGCAAAACGGACACTGATCTGATGACGCAGAGGATGAGGAGAGGTGGCCTCGTCGCCCTGACGGTTGCGACGCTGGCCGCGCTCGTCCTGCTCATCGGGCTCGGCAACTGGCAATGGCAGCGCAAAGCCTGGAAGGAAGAGCTGATCGCGACAATGGACGCGCGAGCCTCGGCTGAGCCGCTGCCCCCTGAGCGCTGGAGCACACTCACCTGCTTGCCGGTCCACGACGTCGGGCTCGCGAATTCCTGCGAATTCACGACTGTCCGCCTCGCCGGGCAATTCGACCATGCCGGTGAGCGGCACGTCTTCACGACGGCACCGGCCGGCGTCAGCCCCGGCGGTCCGGGCTACTGGGTCTTCACGCCGTTCGATCTCGCCGGAGGGGAGGGCAGGATCTATGTGAATCGCGGCTTCGTGCCGGAGGCTCGCAAGAACCCGCAGACCCGGTTCGAAGGGCAGGTCCAGGGCGAAACGGAGCTGATCGGCCAGATCCGCACGGCCGAGCAGGCGGGCATGTTCACCGGCGAGAGCGATCCCGCGGCCAACGTCTGGTTTTTGCGCGATCCCAGAGAATTCCTCACCCGCTCTGGAACGAAGGGATCCGAGCTGGCGCAGTGGCAAGGCTCGGGTCCCAGCGGCCTCGATTTTTACGTCGACCAGATCGCCCCGGCGCCGCCGGGAGGCTTGCCGGTGCCCCGGCCAAGCCGCATCGAGCTGCCAAACCGCCATCTCGAGTATGCGCTGACCTGGTGGGGGCTTGCCGCGACGCTGATCGGTGTCTACGCCGTTTTCGTTTTCGGGCGGCTGAGAGGCAGGGAGCGCTTGACCGAAGCGCCGCCAGGATCACCGTCCTCCGGATAGGGTGGTCGCTTGTCCCTGCCGATGGGGCGCTCTAGTGTCCCATTCCGAAGCTCGGCACCATATTCATCAGGCCGGCTGGCGTGATTCAGGTCGTGCGATCACCACATCAGGTTACCCGCGGCGCTCCCGGCGCCCGCTGAAGAAGGCTGACGTTTCGTGAGATACATTTCAACCAGAGGCTCGGCGCCCGCGCTTGGCTTCGAAGATGTTCTGCTTGCCGGTCTGGCCCGCGACGGCGGGCTCTATGTGCCGGAGACCTGGCCGAAGCTCGGCCGGCAAGCCATCGCATCCCTCGCCGGCCGGCCGTTCCCCGAGGTCGCGGTCGAGGTGATCCACCCCTTCACCGGCGGTGCGATCTCACGCGAAGAGCTGCTGGGGATGACCAAGTCGGCGTATGCAACATTCGGCCACCCGGCCGTGCCGCCATTGGTGCAGATCGACAGCAACCTTTGGGTCTTGGAGCTGTTTCACGGACCGACACTGGCGTTCAAGGACGTTGCCATGCAGCTCCTGTCCCGCCT
>JAEVZQ010000021.1 GCA_023392135.1 Pseudomonadota bacterium
GGGGACCCCCCCCCCCCCACCGCTGCTCGTCTGCTCCGGCCAGGCACGGGCCTTGATGTCACTGGAAACAGCGCTCGCGGGGGGCGTTATCCACTCGAAACCGTGGTGACTGTCGATGAGGGAGTCCCGTGTCACTCGAGGTTCTTGTCGCGTCCCACACAGTCACGATCCACCACGGTGATGCCGTTCTGGTCACTGCCACGGATGGAGCTATGACCGATCCGGGACGGCACGGCCTCTTCGCGAGTGACACGCGCGTTCTGTCGGCCTATCGCCTGCTTATCGGGGGAAAGGCCTGGAAACTTGCCACGTCATCAGCACTCGGATCCGCCCGCGCCACCTATTATCTGGTTTCACCTAATCTCACCAAACGACGTCAGCGCTTGCCGCCGGGTGCTCTCGAGCTTCATCTCAAGCGCGCTTTGGCCGGGCACCTTGCCGAGAGCATGACGATCACCAATTACTCCGCAAAACACGTCAACCTACATTTTGCAATCGAGCTGGCATCCGATTTTGCCGACGTGTTCGATGTCAAAGCGCGAAAGCTCGTCGATCGCGGCGACATCGACGTGAGTTGGGATCCGGATCGGCGTTGCCTTCGCACACAGTACCGTAACGAGGGTTTCAGGCGCGGCCTGATCTATCAGGTCGAGGAAGCCAAAAGCGCATGCCATTACGCAAATGGCCGACTGCGATTTCCGCTCTCCCTCGCACCGGGCGAACGTTGGTCAGCGAGATGTTGCGTTCAGCCGATCACTGATGAGATGGCTCCCGCATCGTTTCGTGAAGAGAGCCGCCCTCGTGCCATCGTCGAAAGCGCAGCCTCCTCCATCAATCAGTTCCAGGAAAGCTGGACGAGCAGCTGCACACAACTTTCCCTGGCCTCGGATGCCGCGGAGGCTTACAAGCAGGCCGTAAATGACATCGGCTCCCTCCGGCTCCATCGCTATGACATCGGCGACGACCTGTTTCTTCCTGCCGGAGGCGTGCCGTGGTTCGTCGCCCTGTTTGGTCGGGACAGCATCATCACGGCACTGGAGTCCATATGCGTGACCACCCGGCTGGCGCGCGGAACGCTGCAGCAGCTTGCGGTTACGCAAGCAAGCGAGCGCGATGACGAGCACGACGCGCAGCCGGGCAAGATCGTCCACGAAATGCGCTTCGGCGAGCTGGCCGCGCTCGGCATTGTCCCGCACGCTCGTTACTACGGGACTGCGGACGCAACAATTCTCTATCTCATCCTCCTGTCCGAGACGTGGCGATGGACTGCGGACGAAAAGCTTTTGCGGAAGCATCGCGACACCGCGCTGCGGTGTCTGGACTGGATCGACCGCTATGGCGATCTCGATGGCGACGGGCTGCAGGAATACAAAACTTTTTCACCGCGCGGCTATCATAACCAGTCATGGAAAGATGCAGAGAATGCGCTCGTCTATCCCGATGGGAAGCTGGTGCAGCAGCCCATCGCCACTTGCGAGCTGCAGGGCTATGTCTTCGATGCCAAGCTGCGAATGGCGGAACTGCTTGCCGTGCTCGGCGACAGTCCAGGTGGAGACCAGCTTCGGCGCGACGCGGCTACGCTGCAAAAGCGCGTGGACGAGGCATTCTGGATGCCGGAGGAAGGGACCTACGCATTCGCCCTCGATCCCGACAAGCGCCCGGTCCGCTCGATTGCTTCCAATGCCGGGCATCTGCTCTGGTCGCGGATTGTCAGCGATGAGGAAAAGGCCCGGCGAGTCATGGAACGGCTACTTTCCGATGACATGTTCAGTGGCTGGGGTGTTCGCACGCTGTCGAATTCACATCCCGCTTATAACCCGCACAGCTACCAATGCGGCTCGGTTTGGCCCCACGACAACGCGATCATTGCTGCCGGCGCCCGCCGATACGGACTATGGCGCGAAGCCAATCGCATTTGCGAAGGTATCTTTGCCGCGTGCCGCCGTTTTCAGAACCAGCGGCTGCCTGAACTTTTTGCGGGCGTCGACCGGTACCCCGATGAGCTCCCCGTCCAATACCTGGGCGCCAACGCCCCTCAAGCCTGGGCTTCCGGAAGCATCCTATTGATGTTCCAAACGATGCTCGGGATCAATGCAGACGCACCGAATGGGCTGCTCCAGGTCGCCCCGCGCCTGCCCCAATGGGTCGGCGATGTTCTACTTTCGGGCCTGCGCGTCGGGCAGGCGAAGGTGTCATTGCGCTTCTCCGGGCATGAGGAGGTCTCGCGTGTCGAGGTGATCGAGCAACAAGGCAATTTGCGCATCGAGGTTCGAGACGGCTCGGCTGTCTCGAGCAGCGCATGAGGCGCATCCATGCAGCAACTGCGGCAAGCCTTACGGCCCCTTGCGAGGAAGCTCGTAGCTCGGCCCCCCGGGGTAATACTCCGCCGGCCAGCCCCGCCGATTGCTGTAGTCCGTCATACCGAGACCAAAGAGGAAAAACAGCCAGAAAAAGCCACTGACTGCGAAAACCCATTTCAAGGTTGGCGGCCCCTTCAAGCGCATGAACAGAATGAAAACCATCGCGGCCTGTATCGCGGCAATTCCGAATTGAATCATCGGCGCCCATTTGCCGAGGCCGAGGAACGCGACCCAGATACTCACGCCAGCGAGCAGGAGCATGATCAGCCACGCTATTACAAACGGACGTGGTCTGGCCCGCCTGGCATTTATCTCTGGGCCGATGGTCATGAGCGCCCCACGAGGTAGATACAGGGGAAAAGGAAAATCCAGACCGTATCTACGAAGCTCCAATAAATGCCCACAACCTCGAGCGGAGCGTAATAACCCGGCGTGATCTCGCCCCTGCGAATGCGCCAGAGCAGCATATAGAGAATGAGCCCGATACCGATCGTGAGGTGGACGGCGTGGAGCCCTGTCGCTATCCAGTAGAAGATCCAAAACAGCTCGCCCGCCCGCCCTTCGCCCGGCTTCGGCAGGTAGTTGATGACGGGCACGGCTCTGTTCTGGAAATCAAGATAATACTCGAAGCCCTTGACACCGAGAAATGCGCAGCCCAGCGCCACGGTAGCGACCAGCCACCAGATCATAGTGCGCCGCTCACCCTGCGCCGCCGCATTGATGGCAAGCACCATCGTCAAGCTGCTGGTCAGCAGCAACACGAAGTTGACGCTGCCGCACCAAAGCACCGTGTCTTGCGCCGCGAGGGCGAAGTCATACGGAAACGACAGCCGATAAACGAAATAGGCAAAGATCAGCGCACCGAAAAAAATCGTCTCGTTCA
>JAEVZQ010000079.1 GCA_023392135.1 Pseudomonadota bacterium
CATAACTCGCTTCCATCATGATGAACTGCATCCCGTAGCTGGCGCGGGATGCCTTGCCGGTTTCGAATAGCCCCCCATGGGCTATGAGATCTGCCCGCGTGAGCACTCGAGGTCAGTGCCGGCTGAAAACTTCCGTCCTACCGTCGTGCCGGACGAGCAGAACGTCGAAGGGCTCCTTCTCGTTGCCTGCTTCCATCCCAGGCGACCCGAGTGGCATGCCCGGAACAGTCAGCCCGATGGCGTCCGGCTTCTCCGACAGCAGCCGCCGGATGTCTGACGCGGGCACATGCCCCTCGATCACATAACCCTCGATCTTGCCGGTGTGGCACGACTGCAGATCCGGCGGCAACCCGGCGTCGGCCTTGGCACGAGCCAACTGCCCGGCCGCAAGGTCCTGGGCCTTGGCCGTGAAGCCGTTCTTCTCGATATGCTCGATCCAGGCAGAGCAGCATCCGCAGGTCGCCGACTTGAGGACCTCGATCGTCTGCCCGGAGGCTGTCGCCACGAAACCGAATGCCAAGCCGGTGATGGCCACGATGGTTCCCACGAGGGAGCGGACGGTCATAGTCTTGCCTCCAGCATTGAACGCGATCTGGCGCCACTAATGGCCTATTCCGCCCGCCGATGCACGGCGGCGCATCCTCGCATCAACAGATCCTATGGGACGGTACGGGTGGCCAGTCATCTCATGCGAGGGAACAACGCGACGCGAAACGGGTTGTTACGACCCAGCAGCAGCTGACGCAATTTGCGGTTCCTTTCACGTCGATTGCCTGCGGCAATAGAGCACCCACCGGCATGTTCAATAGCCTGCAGCGATATCCATTTCTCGCCGTGGCTCGCTGAGCGACCTGACGAGTCCTCGCGCGCGGCGTTCAATCGAGGTGCCGCATGGCACAAACTAGCATGGCGCCCCCTGCAGCAAGATCGGGCGAAGGCGCCTCCCCCAAACAGCTTCTCGGCCTGACCTTCGGCTCGATCGGTGTCGTCTATGGCGACATCGGCACGAGCCCCCTCTATGCGTTCCGAGAGGCAACTCAGGCGACCGTCTCGGAAGGCTTGCCCCTCCAGGAAGCCGTGATCGGGGTGCTTTCGCTCATCCTCTGGGCGCTGCTCATCATCGTCACGCTCAAGTACGTCTTCATCCTGCTGCGGCTCGATAATCATGGCGAGGGCGGCACGTTTGCCCTGATGGCGCTCGGCCAGTCCGCTGCTGGAAAGGGCGCCTACGCGATCCTCGTTCTCGGCGTGGCCGGCGCGGCATTCTTCTTCGGCGACGCGGTTCTGACGCCCGCCATCTCCGTGCTCTCGGCGGTCGAGGGCGCGAAGCTGATCGCCCCCGTGCTCGACAAGGTCGTCCTGCCGGTCACCATTGCGATCATCTGTGGGCTGTTCTGGTTCCAGTCCCGGGGCACCGAGAAAGTCGCCCGGTTCTTCGGACCGGTGATGGTTATCTGGTTCGGCCTGCTCGCGCTCGGTGGTCTCAAGCATGTCGTCGACGATCCTCACGTTTTCCTAGCGCTGAATCCGGTCTACGCCATCGCGTTCGTCGCCTCTCATGGCATGACGAGTCTCGTGGTGCTGGGGCTCGTGTTCCTCGCCGTGACCGGGGCAGAGGCGCTTTATGCCGATCTTGGCCACTTCGGCCGCAAACCCATCCAGCACGCATGGCTGGGGCTGGTTCTCCCGGCGCTTGCCTTGAACTACCTCGGGCAGGGGGCGCTCGTTCTGGCCCGTCCCGAGGCCGTCCAGAACCCCTTCTTCCATCTGTATCCGAGTTGGGCTCTGGCGCCGATGGTCCTGGTCGCCACGCTGGCGACGGTGATCGCGAGCCAGGCGGTCATCACCGGTGCTTATTCCATGACCCGCCAGGCAGTTCAGCTCAATCTGCTGCCGCGGCTCGAAATCCGGCACACGTCAGAGTCGATGGCCGGCCAGATCTATCTGCCTCGGATCAACGTCCTGTTGTTCATCGGCGTTCTGCTGGTCGTGATGCTGTTCCGCTCGTCGAGCAATCTGGCCTCAGCTTACGGCGTTTCAGTCTCGGCCGAGATGGTCATCACGTCGGGCATCGTCTTCTTCGTGATCTGGAAGCTCTGGAACTGGCCGCGGTTCCAGGCGGCCGCGTTCGTCGGGCCACTGCTGCTCATCGAGCTCGTGTTCTTCGGCTCCAACATGCTGAAGGTGCTCGAAGGCGGATGGTTGCCCTTGCTGATCGCATCAGCCGTCGCCACCATCATGTTCACCTGGATCAGGGGCGCGCGCCTTATGCTGGATGCGTTGCGCAAGAGCCAAACGGGGCTCGATTGGCTCGTCGACAAACTGGAAGCGAAGCCACCCCACCGCGTACCCGGCACCGCCGTATTCCTGACGGCAGATCCGGATCTGGCCCCCACGTCCCTCCTTCACAATCTGAAGCACAATCGGGTCCTGCACAGGCGCAACATCATCCTGACCATCAGAAACGAGGATGTCCCGCGCGTGCCTTTATCCGAGCGCGTCACCATCGAGCCCATTGGAAACGGATTCATCCGCGTCATCGCGCGATACGGGTTCATGCAGACGCCCAGCATCCCCAGGATCTTCGCGGCGTGCGAGCGGAAAGGGCTCAATGTCGATGTGGCGACATCATCCTATTTCCTGTCCCGGCGATCGCTGAAGCCGAAAAGAAAATCCAAGATGCCTCACTGGCAGGACATTCTGTTCATCAGGCTGGCGCACACCGCCCAGGATGCCACCGACTATTTCAAGATCCCGACGGATCGGGTGGTCGAGATCGGCACGCAGGTGGCTGTCTGATCAAGCCGGCAGCTGAGTCGCCAGCTTCTGCCGCCGACGGTACCAGAGGCTCATGATCTCCATGGAACCTGCCGTAAGAACCCCGGCGCCGAGCACGACCGCCTCGGCGACCGTGTAGCCCCACAGATCGACGACTACAGCCAGCACGGCCGGAGCGACGGCGTTCACCAGCAGATAGGGCGTTGCCAGGATGCCGAGCACCGCTCCGTAGCCCTGCGGGCCGAAGAGAGCCAGCGGCACGGCACCGCGCACGATCGTCACCAGTCCATTCGCTACGCCGAACAGCACGATAAACAGAAACGCGGCCGAGTAGCTGGCCCCTCCGGCCATGAGAACGATGAACGCCAGGGGCATGCCGGCTACCGAGATGCGTCCGAGATCAATGGCGTGGAGTCGTTTACCGAACAGGATTTCCGCCATCCGGCCCCCGACCTGCGCGACACCCTTGATCGAGGCGAGCGCCACCGCCGCCGCAGCAGACAGGCCGCTTGCCTCCAGCACGGCAGGTAGATGCACCGCCATGGCACCGAACACCAAGGCGCTGGCAGACATGACGAGCCCGAACAGGACCATGGCAAAGGTACGCGCCTGTCCCTCGAGCGGCGGATCGGATGTCCCG
>JAEVZQ010000059.1 GCA_023392135.1 Pseudomonadota bacterium
CTCCACATGCCAGCCCTTCGGATTGGCGCGCGTGTAGGTGAAGTCGTAGCACGCATCGGGGCCGGCATCTGGCGCCGGCCGGTCGACCGTGGCGTCGCCGCGATACTTGAACTCCGCGTCGTCGCGGACGCCACACCACGGGCATTCGATCTGGTGCATCACGCGAGACCTTTCAATTCAGTGGGCCCAGCAGAACGGCCCGGCGCCTTTCTCGTCGATGACACGGCCGTTGCGGAAGCGATCGAGCGTGAAGGCGGCGTTCAGCTCGTGCGGCTCGCCGGTCGCCAGCGTATGGGCGAAGCACCAGCCGGAGCCAGGCGTCGCCTTGAAGCCGCCATAGCACCAGCCGCCGTTGATGAAGAGCCCGTCGATCGGCGTCTTGCAGATCAGCGGCGAGCCGTCTGCCGTCATATCCATGATGCCCCCCCACTGGCGCAATACGCGGACCCGTGAGATCGCCGGCACCATGGCAACGCCCTCGGTCATCACGGTTTCGGCGATGGGAAGGTTGCCGCGCTGGGCATAGGAATTGTAGCCGTCGAGGTCGCCACCGAAGACGAGCCCGCCCTTGTCGGACTGGCTGATGTAGAAGTGACCGGCGCCGAAAGTGACGACGCAGTCGATCAGCGGCTTCACCGCCTCGCTGACGAATGCCTGCAGGACGTGGCTCTCGACCGGCAGCTGCAATCCGGCCATGGCGGCCACGTGCGAGGTGTGGCCGGCCACCGCAATGCCGATCCTGCGTGCACCGATGAACCCGCGCATGGTCTCGACCCCCGTGACGTGATTCCCCTCGCGGCGGATGCCGGTTACCTCGCAATGCTGGATGATATCGACACCGCGCTCGGACGCTGCCCGGGCGAAGCCCCATGCGACCGCGTCGTGCCGGGCAGTGCCACCGCGCCGTTGCAGCAACCCGCCGTGAATCGGGAAGCGGGCGTTGTCGAAGTCGAGGATCGGCACCATGGCGCGGACCTGCTCCCGATCGAGCAGCTCCGCATCGATGCCGTTGAGGCGCATGGAGTTGCCGCGGCGGCCGGCGGCATCGCGCTGGGCGTCCGAATGAAACAGATTGAGGACGCCGCGCTGACTCATCATGACGTTGAAGTTGAGGTCCTGCTCGAGGCCTTCCCACAGCTTCAGCGACTTCTCATAAAACCTGTTGTTCTCCGGATGGAGGTAATTCGAGCGCACGATGGTCGTGTTGCGGCCGACGTTGCCGAGCCCGATCGGGCCTTTCTCGAGCACGGCGACGTTGGTGATCCCGTGCTCCTTGGCGAGGTAAAAGGCGCTGGCCAGCCCGTGACCGCCGCCGCCGACGATGATGACGTCGTAAGCCGGTTTGGGAGCCGGATTGCGCCACGCACGCGGCCAGCCTCGATGGCCGCCCATGCCCTCTTTGAGCAGTCGCCAGACGGAATAGGCTTTCATGGTCTCGCTTAGGATATGGCCTGCCCGCTGAGCGGCGTGCCTTGGAAGGATGACAAACTAGATTACTCCATGGGCGTGCGGCAAGGCTGAGACGTGGGGAGCGCCGAATTGTCCGCGCGTGACAGAGCAGCTCCGACCACCGACGAAGCCGTCCTCGCTCAGGGGGTCCACCGGACGGTTCCCGCACCGGACACGTCGAGGCCACCAAGCTCGGCGGCGCGTTGGGCGAGGGCTGGCGAGGTGAGCAGCTTCAGCAGCTTCTGCAGCGGCGGACGGAATGCATCGCGCTGGCGCATGATGAGGTCGAAGCGCTCGGTCTGCAGCGGCACGAAGGCGAGCCCCGCAGCCGCCGCAACGGCGCGGGTCGCAACCCCGCAGTCTCCGTGGCCGGCGCGGATGGCCTGGGCGATGTCGGGGCCGGTCGGCGCCTCGAGCGTGCTCCCCACATCGGATAGCGCTGCTCCCTCGCGCTTCAGCAGCGCCAGGAGGAGCTGCTGCGCACCCGCGCCCTCGGGCCGGACGACCAGGCGAACCTTTCTGTCGAGCACGTCGCGAATCGAGCCAAGCGCGAGTGGATTGCCTCGTCCCACCAGCAACCCTTGCTCGCGCGCGGCGAACCCGATCAGCACGGCATCGTAGAGGGTCGGCTCCCGCGAGACGACCTCGACGTTTGCATCTTTTTCCGGATCCTCGAGATCGTGGAAATGGATCGCCGCGGCGCCGACCCCTCCCGTCAGGAAGCGACGGTAACCGGCCTCGCTCCCCTCGGGCATGATGGCGAGGCCGGCGCGGCTCTCGCTCAGCGCCCACTGTAGCAGCGGGTCGTGGCTACCACCAATGATGGGCGGCGGATCGGCCGGGATGACGCCATGGGGCCGCATCATGCCGGCGAGCAGCCAGCGGTCGAGATCGGCGCGAGGGAACAGCCACTTGCCAGTCACCTTTGTGCACGGGATCTGCCGGTCCGCCACGAGCTCGTAGAGCTTGCGCTCCTTGAGGCGAAGGTACTCCGCGGCTTCTGCCGTCGTCAGAAGCTCCAAACCTGCATGTTTCTGCATGATTACGCGTAGATTCTAAAATTTGACATTACGGAACCAAACACACTCAATGTTGCCGGTCAACTGGAACACGGAGGGTCGTGTTGGACGGCGCCAGCGCCCTGGACTTGATTCTGACCGGCGATGCGACCCTGCTCGCAATAGTTCGCTTGTCGCTGGCGGTCAGTATTTCGGCCACACTGCTCTCTGCTCTCATCGGGCTGCCCCTCGGAGCGGTGGTGGCGCTGACGGGCTTTCCCGGTCGCCATGCGGTCATCGTCATCTTCAACGGCCTGATGGGCCTGCCGCCCGTCGTTGTCGGGCTGCTCGTCTTCCTTCTGCTCTCCAGATCGGGGCCGCTGGGAGAACTCGGCATCCTCTTCACTCCGGCAGCCATGGTCATCGCGCAGACGGTGCTCATCACGCCGATCATCGCCGCGTTGAGCCGGCAGGTCATCGAGGATCTGTGGACCGAGTATCGCGACGAGCTGACGGCCATGGAGGTCGGACCGCTGGCCCGGGTGAAGACACTCCTCTGGGATGCCCGCTTCTCGCTGGTGACGATCCTGCTCGCCGGCTTCGGCCGTGCCGCGGCCGAGGTCGGGGCGGTGATGATCGTCGGCGGCAACATCGAGAGCTTCACACGCGTGATGACCACGACCATTGCGCTCGAGACCTCCAAGGGCAACCTGCCGCTCGCCATCGGGCTCGGCATTGTGCTGATCACGCTGGTGATGGCGATCAACGCATTCGCCTGGGGCGTTCGCCGGTGGTCGGAGAGCCATGCTGGATAGAACGCCACAGACGGCTACAGGCGTGCTGGGGAGCGCTTTGCCCATCCGGTTCAGCGGCGTCGGGTACCAGGTGGGTTCCGTGTCGATTCTCAAGGGAATCGACCTGGAGGTCGGGGGTGGACCGCCGACGATCCTGCTGGGTCCCAACGGCTCGGGCAAGACGACCCTGCTGAAGCTTGCCATGGGCCTCATTACGCCGACGTCGGGAACGATCACTTACGGCGGCCGCGATACACCCACACCCGGCACGCGGGCCTTCGTGTTCCAGAAGCCGATGATGCTGCGCCGGACGGCAGCCGCCAATATCGCTTACGCACTCAAGGCTGCAGGCCGGCGATTGGACCGGGCGGAGACTTTACGCCTGCTATCGGAGGTCGGCCTGGAAGGTCTTGGGGAGCGGCCGGCGCGCAGGCTCTCCGGCGGAGAGCAGCAACGGGTGGCGCTCGCGCGGGCACTGGCCCGAGATCCCGAGGTGCTGTTTCTCGACGAGCCGACGGCGAGCCTCGATCCCGCCTCCACCAAGGCCGTCGAGGATATCGTCGCGCGTACAGCGGAAGCTGGGGTCAAGATCGTGATGACCACCCATGATCTCGGTCAGGCGCGGCGCCTCGCGTCCGAGGTGGTCTTCCTCGCAAAGGGCCGGCTCGTCGAGCGGGCACCGGCGGAGGACTTTTTCGCAGAACCTGCAACTGATGAGGCGCGCCGCTTTCTGGCGGGTGATCTCGTCATCTGACCAAAAGGGGAGAGAATATGCGTATCCGACATCTGGCTTTCGCACTTACCGCTCTGGCGGCTGTCGGCCTCGCCGCTGCGCCCGTTTCTGCGCAAGACAAGTCGATTGTCGTCTCGTCGACGACGTCGACGCAGGACTCCGGCCTCTTCGGATACATCCTGCCCAAATTCAAGGAGAAGACCGGCATCGACGTGAAGGTCGTTGCGCAGGGCACGGGTCAGGCGCTCGATACGGGCCGTCGCGGTGACGCCGATGTCGTGTTCGTCCACGCCAAGGCGCAGGAGGAGAAATTCGTCGCCGAAGGCCACGGCGTGAAGCGCTACGATGTCATGTATAATGACTTCGTGCTGATCGGGCCCAAGTCGGACCCGGCGAAGGTGAAAGGCGGAAAGGACATCCTCGCTGCGTTGAAGGCCATCCATGAGGCCGGCGCACCGTTCGTCTCGCGCGGCGACAAGTCCGGAACCCATTCCGCTGAGCTGAGGCTGTGGAAAGCCGCGGGTCTCGATCCCGCCGGCAGCAAGCCGTCCTGGTACCGCGAGATCGGGCAGGGCATGGGTGCGGCCCTGAACACCGCCAGTGCCATGGGCGGCTATGTGCTCTCCGACCGCGGCACCTGGATCTCGTTCAAGAACAAGGATCAGCTCGAGATTGCGGTCGAGGGCGACGATCGGCTCTTCAATCAGTATGGGATCATTCTGGTCAACCCGGAGAAGCACAGCCACGTGAAGAAGGACTTGGGCCAGCAGTTCATCGACTGGGTCACCTCAGCCGAAGGCCAGGACGCGATCCGCAGCTACAAGATCGATGGCCAGCAGCTCTTCTTCCCGAATGCTCAGCCTGCGAGCTGATCGCGAATAAGGGCGCCCCGCGCACGAGGGCGCTCCTCCACCGATCACTCACATCTTGGATGTTTTCCACTCAGCCCACGGTTCCCATATGAGATTGGTCCAGCGGCAGAGGAGCCAGCGATCATGAGGATGAGTGCGCGCAACCAGCTCAAGGGCAAGATCGTCAACGTAGAGCATGGCGTCACGACCTCGCACGTCGAGATCGACCTCGGCGGCGGAGTGGTCGTCATGGCGTCGATCACAAAGAACTCCGCTGAGGAGCTGCAACTCGCTGCGGGTAAAGAGGCAACCGCCATCATCAAGGCGAGCGACGTGATGGTCGGCGTCGACTGAGCATTGGCGGGGTGCAGTGGGCGGCAGGTGCTAGTGTCCGGGTTCCGGCGGTCGGGAATTGCGTCATGATGCTTGATCGCCGGCAGCTGATGTTCGGCACCGGGGCCGCGGTGCTTACACTCCCGCAATCCGCCCTCGGATCGCAGGCTTTCACCGACTCCGGTGGGCGCAAAGTGATGCTGCCCGACCGGGTGCGGCGGATCTTTGCGTCGGGAGGCCCGGCAGCGGTCGTCGTCTATGTCATGCGGCCGGACGCGATGATCGGCTGGCCGCGGGCGCTCCGCCCAGAGGAAGCGCCCTATCTTCTGCTGGAAGTCCGGGATTTGCCCGAGCTAGGGATGCTGTCCGGACGCGGAGATACGGCCAATGTCGAGGTGGTTCTGCGGGCCCAACCCGACTTGATCGTCGACTTTGGCTCCGTCCGCCCGACCTACATCTCACTGGCCGACGCCGTGCAGGGCCGGACAGGCATCCCTTACGTGCTGATCGACGGCCGCTTCGAGGCCACTGCGGATTCCCTGCGCTCACTGGGCAATATGCTGGGCGTCGCGGAGCGCGGTGAGGTGCTGGCGCGCTATACCGAGGACCTGTTCGCCCGTCTCAACCGGACGCTTTCGAGCATCCCGGAAAACGAGCGTCCGCGGGTCTATCTTGCGCGCGGGCCCAATGGGCTCGAAACTGGCCTCAAGGGCTCGATCAATACCGAGATCCTGGAGCGGGCCGGCGGCCGCAACGTGGCCGATGCCGGTGGCCAGCGCCGCGGGATCGTTAACATCTCCCCCGAGCAGATCCTGGTGTGGAATCCCGACATCATCGTCACCTGGGATCGCAACTTCCACGCCCGCATCCGGGCCGGAGCCGATCCGATCTGGTCGAGCGTGAAGGCGGTGCAGGATGGCCGCGTCTATCTCGCGCCGACGGCGCCGTTCGGCTGGATCGACCGCCCGCCGTCGGTGAACCGGCTGATCGGCCTCGCATGGCTCGCCAACCTCTTTCACGGCGACCGTTTTCCATTCGACTTCCGGCAGGAAACGCGCAAGTTCTATAAGCTCTTCTATCACGTTGAACTTGCCGAGGCCGAGCTCGACACGCTCCTTCAATGGGCAGACGGCCGGCCTCCCGGAGCGCCAAGCCCGCGATGAAAGCGGACCGGACAATCTGGATCCTGCCACTCCTCGTTCTGCTAACCCTCGGTGCTGCCGCCATCGGCCTGCAGACGGGCGCTTATCCGCTGACGCTGGAGGGGGCTTGGCACTCGCTTGGACAGCTGTGGTCCGGAGGCGTGCCGCAGACGGCCGAGGAGCGTGTCCTGCTCGACATCCGGGGTCCGCGCGTGCTGGCCGGGCTGCTCGTTGGTTCCGCGCTCGCTGGCGCCGGAGTTGTCTATCAGGGGCTCTTTCGCAATCCACTGGTCTCGCCGGATGTTCTCGGGGTCTCGGCTGGTGCTGGCCTCGGTGCGGTGATCGGCATCTTCCTGTCGCTGCCAGCTTTGATGATTCAGATCCTGGCATTCGCGATCGGGCTCGCGACTGTCGCGCTGGTCTATTTGATTGCTGTCGCAGTGCGCGGTCGCGACCCGACGCTGGTGCTCGTGCTCGGCGGCGTAGTGGTCGGCGCTCTTGCGGGAGCCGGGATCTCGCTCATGAAGATCCTCGCCGACCCTTATGACCAGCTCCCCTCGATCACCTTCTGGCTGCTCGGAAGTCTGGCGAGCGTTCGCGGCACCGAGCTATGGAACGTGCTGCCAGCGGTGCTGCTCGGGCTAGCACCGATGGTGCTACTGCGCTGGCGTATCAACGTACTGTCGCTCGGCGACGAGGAGGCGAAGGCGCTTGGGGTGGAGGCGGGCCGACTGCGCGCCATCATCATCGCCGCGGCGACCCTGATGACGGCGAGCGTCGTGGCCATTGCCGGCGTCATCGGCTGGGTCGGTCTCGTCATCCCGCACATCGCGCGCATGCTGGTCGGGCCCAACTTCGAACGGCTGCTGCCCGCGGCCATGCTGATCGGCGCCAGCTACTTGGTCCTCGTCGACACACTGGCGCGCTCCATGGCCCGCATCGAGGTGCCGCTCGGAATTTTGACGGCGGTGGTTGGAGACCGTTCTTCCTGTGGCTGCTGTGGCGTGGCCGGCACGGGTGGTCGTGATGCGGCTCGAGCTGCGTGATCTGGCGTTCGGCTATCCGGAGCGCCCCGTCGGTCGCGACGTGAGCCTCACCGTCGAGCCGGGGGAGGTGCTGTGCCTGCTCGGGCCTAACGGCTGCGGAAAGACCACCCTCTTCAAGACCATGCTCGGCCTGCTCCGGGCCCAGGGCGGGGAGGTGCTGCTCGATGGTGCGCCGCTGAGCCGGTTCTCCCGTTCAGAGATCGCACTGAGGATCGCGTATGTCCCGCAGGCGCAGACGAGCCCGTTTCCCTACACCGCGCTCGATCTGGTGCTGATGGGTCGCGTCGCGCACCGTGGCGTGTTCGCAGGCCCGACACCCAAGGACCGCGAGACCGCCGAAGCGGCCCTCAGGGAGCTCGGGATCGGCGATCTCGCCGACCGGGACGTCACTCAGCTCTCCGGTGGTCAGCGGCAGCTCGTCATCATCGCCCGCGCGGTGGCCCAAGCAGCGCCCCTTCTGGTCATGGACGAGCCGACAGCAAGCCTCGACTTCGGCAACCAGGTGGTCGTGCTCACGGAGGTGAAGCGGCTGGCCGCCCGGGGTGCCGGCGTGGTGCTGTCGACCCATCAGCCGGATCAGGCCTTCGCCGTGGCCGATCGCGTCTGCCTGATGCGGGACGGCAAAGTCGTCGCTGTCGGGCCTCCGGTCGATACGCTGACGAGCGAGCGCCTCGAGGATGTCTATGGCGTCGCCGTCTCGATCGAGCGCACGCGCAATGGTCAGATCGTCTGTGCGCCGAGGTATGGTTGAGGTGAGTTTTGATGTAAGAGGAGCCCGCGCGGCGGAACGCCTGGATCGAAAGCTGCCGCGAAAGCAGGGGACGTAGGCGTCCGGAGCTGCAATAGCGGGCTCAGAGCGATTTCGTCAGTAGAACCCACTCCCGGCCGGGATTGGTCCAGCTCTCCTTGACCATCTCCCGCCGAGCGGTCTCGCGATAGCCGCAGCGATCATAGAGACGGCGGGCGCTGGCGTTGCCATCGGAGACGATGACGCTCATGCCCCTTTTGCCGAGCTTGCGGCCGGTCTCGTCGGCGAACGTGAGCAACTTTGTTCCGAGCCCCTTGCCGCGATGCTCGGGCGGCACAGCCAGGAGGTCCACGTACCAGGTCCCCGGAGCCAGGTCCTCGAGCTGTTGTAGCGGCACGAACATGGCCGGCATGTCTGCAGGGATGGGCCCGGGGTTGATCGGCAATCTCATACCCGATCAGGCAACCGGCCACTTCGCCATCCACCTCGGTAATGATGGTGTTGCGCCACGAGAAGCTGCCTTCTTTGCGTTCCGCGCGCTTGCCGCCGACGTCCCAGGCCGATTCCCCGGGTTGGGCGAGCTTGGCCCAGAGATAGAGCGGCAATCCTTCCCCGGCATCATTGACGAGGGCGGCAAGGACGGCCGCTTCCTCGCGTCGCGCCGGACGTAGCTCGGAGCTGCCGTGGTGGCGACCATGGGCCAATGTCCTTTCAAAAGAGCGCCCGGGACTTGGCCATAGGGGCCGAGTGGGGGTGATCGGGGCCAAGCCCCGGGCGAAGCTCGTCAGGCAGCTCTTGCCGGGCGGCAGGCGCGGCTGATGCATTCGATGTGGCGGTGATCGGTTCCACAGCAGCCGCCCAGCACGTTGATCTGCGGATGGCGCTGCAGCAGATCGCGGTACTGAAACCCGAGCTCGACCGGATCGCCGGCATCGAGGTCCGGCGCGTCATTGAGATCCTGGTGGCTGCGCTTCGACGCGTTGCAGCGCAAGCCGCGGACCCGTTTGGTCCAGTTCTCATCGGCAGGCAGCGCGTTCTGGAAGTGCATGGGATGAGCGCAGTTGATCATGTAGTATGCGGGGCCTGCCGCGGTCGCCTCATCCACCTCGGCGATCGCATCGGCCAAACTCTGCCCTGTCGGCAGGCGGCCGTCGGTCTCGGTCGTGAATGCGATTGCGACGGGCATGCCGGCCTCCATCGCCGCACGCGTGATACCGATGGCCTCGCTCGCGTTCGTCATGGTGACGGCGGTTATCATGTCGGCCTGCGCCTCGGCGAAGGCGCCGATCTGGTGCGCGTGATAGCTTTCCGCCTCGCTGGCCGACATCACCTGTCCGGGATCGTATCCGTATCCTCGCGGGCCGACGCAGCCGCTTACCACCATGGGCAACTGCGGGGCGCGGTGCTTCGCCTGCAGCTCGCGCATCAGAGCGATTGAATCACGGTTCACCGCTGCGATACCGTCACGAGAATACCCGAGCTTGTTGCCCCAGTCGGAACTCGCGCGCCATGTCGGGCTTTCAAAAATGAAGCCCATTCCATCTCTCCTGGCGATAGCAGCGTATCTCTCGAAGTAGCGCACCAGGGCATCACGACCTACAAGTGTCTTCATCAGGTGGAAGGCTGCGAAGTAGGGCAGCTCCAAGCCCTCGTGAAAGATCAGCGTCGTCTCGATGCCGCCGTCGGTGAGAAACAGACCGCCATCGAGCTGCGGCAAGCGTTTACCTGTCAGACCCATCGCAATTTTCCCTGGTGTCTCATGATCGTTGAAATGCGTTTTGGATAATCCAACGCACCGTAACCAATCAGGTCGCCGCGCCCGGTGCTGTTCCGTAGGGAACATTGCTCTGGAGAAGACGGGCTGCCTCGGGACGCATGGACGTGCGTGCCGTGAGCCCGCATGGCGGCAACGGCACTCCGCCTCAAGTTTAAGGACGAACGGGTTGTCGTGGGGGCGATAGGACGCTATGCATGAACCATAAAGGCGGCCTCCGCTCCGGCGGAGGCAAACGCCAAGCAAAATCAAAGCTTAGCTGGCGCAGGCAGTTGGTCATGGCTGTTCGCCTCCAGCTTTGCTCGAACGAAAAGGGAGGACGGCGGGCACGCGAGTGTGCGCCAGGTCGAAAGGGTTGATGGTCATTCGTACCGACGCGAACGCTTACCGTCGTCCGTCCAGCGGCTCCGCTGGCATCGGCACATGCTCCGTGAGCCGCGGTGCTGAGCGGCCGGGTCTGGCCCAGCCGTGACTGCTGTGGTTGCCGAAGCCGTGTCCGACAGGGGCGCGGCACCATCAGCTGCACCCTCACCGTGGCTTCTGGAGGTGGAGAACCTCCACGTCCACTTCGTCACCTCAGCTGGCGTCGTGCGCGCGGTCGAAGGCCTTTCCTACAAGGTCAGGCCCGGCGAGGTGATGGCACTGGTCGGTGAATCCGGCTGCGGAAAATCAGTTTCCGCGCTGACCGTCATGCGCCTGCTCGCCAAGCCGGCCGGACGTATCGTCGCTGGCCGGATCATGTTCCAGGGCCGTGACCTTCTGAAGCTCAGCGAAGAGCAGATGCGCGAGATCCGCGGCCGCGACATCTCGATGATCTTCCAGGAGCCGATGACCTCGCTCAACCCGGTGCTCACCATCGGCTTCCAGATCATGGAGCCGCTGATGATCCACTTGGGCATGAGCGAGGAGCAGGCACGTGCGCGTGCAGCCGAGCTGATGCGCCAGGTTGGAATCCCTGACGGGGAGCGGCGGCTCGACCAGTATCCCCACCAGTTCTCAGGTGGCATGCGCCAGCGCGTGATGATCGCCATCGGGCTTGCCTGCAACCCGAAGCTCATCATCGCGGACGAGCCGACCACGGCTCTCGACGTGACGATCCAGGCGCAGATCCTGCAGCTGATGAAGGATCTGTCGCGCGACCTCGGCATCGCCATGGTCATCATCACGCACAATCTCGGAGTCGTCGCGCGCTACGCGGATCGTGTGAATGTGATGTACGCGGCGCGTATGGTGGAGCAGGGGACGGCCGACGACGTGTTCGCACGGCCACGCCATCCCTACACCTACGGCCTGCTGCGTTCCGTGCCGCGGCTCGACAAGCCGCGCGAAGCCAAGCTGGAGACGATCGAAGGGCTGCCCCCGAACCTCGTTTCGCCGCCAGAGGGTTGCCGGTTTGCACCGCGTTGCGCCGCTGCGATCGAAGCGTGCAAGGTGAAGCAACCACCGCTCATCGAGGTCGAGAGCGGGCATCTTTCTGCCTGCATCCGGGCGACGGAGCTCGCGGAGAAGGGACCGCAGGCCATCGGGCTGTCGACGGCGATCGGCCCTGCCAAGCAGGATCAGGCCCGCAGCGACGCTCCGCCATTGGTCCACATCGAAGGCCTCACCAAGCACTTCGTCGTTTCGCAGGGCTCGAAGCTGTTCGGCCAGGAGCCGGCAGTGGTGCGTGCAGTGAACGACGTCAGCTTTGCCATCGCACCTGGCCAGACACTGGGTCTCGTCGGTGAGTCGGGCTGCGGCAAAACGACGGTCGGCCGCCTCGTGCTGAAGCTCGAGGAGGCGACCTCTGGCGCCATCGTGTTCGAGGGCAAGGATCTGACCACGGCCGGTCACGAGACCCTGCGCGACGTACGCCGGCGCATCCAGGTCATCTTCCAGGACCCCTATTCCTCTCTCAACCCGCGCATGACCATCGGCCAGATCATTTCCGAGCCGCTCCTGGTCTACCGGCTGGTGCCGAACAAGAAGGCCGCGCGGGAGCGCGTGGAAAGTCTGCTGACCCAGGTCGGCCTCTATCCATATATGGCCGACCGTTATCCGCACGAGCTTTCAGGCGGCCAACGCCAGCGCGTCGGCATCGCCCGCGCACTGGCGATGGAGCCGAAATTCATCGTCTGCGACGAGCCGGTGTCCGCCCTCGATGTCTCGATCCAGGCGCAGGTCATCAACCTGCTCGAGGAATTGCAGGAGAAATACGGCCTCACGTATCTCTTCATCGCCCACGATCTTGCCGTGGTGCGCCACATCTCGCACCGGATCGTGGTGATGTATCTCGGCCGGGTCATGGAGATCGCGGACCGCGATTCCCTCTACGAAAATCCTCTGCATCCCTACACGCAGGCTCTGCTCGAGGCCGTGCCGGTGCCCGATCCGGCGGCCGAGCGGGCCCGCGAGCACTCGGTCCTGACCGGGGAGGTGCCGAGCCCCCTCAATCCGCCGTCCGGGTGCGTTTTTCGCACTCGTTGCCCAAGAGCGACCCCGGAATGTAAGGTCGCCGTACCGGAATTGCGCAAATTCGGGGAGGACCATTACGCCGCCTGCATCAACATCTGACTGGTGTTGAGCAACACCCCTTCACCTTGTCTGGGAGGAACTGATGCCGAGAAAACTGCTATTATCCGCAGCACTTACTGCGGCGGTCGTGCTGTTGCCGGCCGTAGCCGGTGCGCAGACGCCGAAGCACGGCGGGGAGCTGCGCTTCGCCGTGAGCGCCGAGCCGCCGGATTACGACTGCCACGCGGCAACGTCGTTCGCATTCATTCATCCGGTGCGCCCGCACTACAGCACACTGCTCAAATTCGATCCGGAGAATTACCCGAAGGTCGTCGGCGACGTCGCGGACTCGTGGGAGCAGTCGGCCGATGGTCTAACGTACACGTTCAAGCTGAAGCAGAACGTGAAGTTCCATGACGGCACTCCGATGACCTCGGAAGACGTCAAGGCAACCTACGAACGTATCCGCAATCCCCAGGGTGGCGCCCGTTCAATCCGCAAAGCGGCGTACTCGGACATCGAGTCCATCGAAACGCCGGACAAGTACACCATCGTTTTCAAGCTGAAGGAGCGGAACGCGTCGATGCTGACGAATTTCGCTTCACCGTGGGACTGCATCTACAGCGCTGCGAAGCTGAAGGAGGATCCCAGGTTCCCGGAGCGGAACGTGCTGGGTACCGGACCCTTCAAGTTCGTCGAGCATGCTGCCGGCTCGCATTGGATTGGAGAGCGGTTCAAGGATTATTACGTCGAGGGCCGGCCCTATCTCGACAGCTACCGCGCCATCTTCATCACCAACACCGCCGCGCGCGTGAATGCGCTCCAGGCGGGCGAGGTGCTGTCCGAGTTCCGTGGTCACTCTCCGGCGGATCGCGACAAGCTCGTGAAGGCGTTGGGTGACAAGGTCGAGGTTTTCGAAAGCCCGTGGATCTGCAGCCTCGTCGTCGCCTTCAACACGGAGAAGAAGCCGTTCGATGACGCACGCGTCCGCAGGGCGCTGTCCCTCGCCGTCGATCGCTGGCAGGGCGCCGAGGCTCTGTCAAAGATCGCACTCGTGCGGCACGTCGGAGGCGTGCTGCGGCCTGGCTACGAGCTGGCAACCCCTCCGGAAGAGCTGGAGAAGCTTCCGGGATTCTCTCACGATATCAAGGCGTCCCGGGCAGAGGCCAAAAAGCTCCTGAAAGAGGCCGGCGTGAGCGACCTGAAGTTCAAGCTCATGAACCGCAACGTGCCGATGCCCTATACGCCCGTCGGTGTCTTCCTGATCGACCAGTGGCGGCAGATCGGTATCACCGTCGAGCATGATCAGCCGGAGACGAAGGCCTACATCGCCAATCTGCGCGGTGGTAACTACGAGGCCGGCCTCGACTTCAACTGCGACGCGGTCGATGATCCCAACCTGCAGCTCGGGAAGTACATCTCGTCCGATCGTTCGCCCATCAACTACTCGCGCGCGACGGACCGCAAGCTCGACGAGCTCTACGACGAGCAGAAGGGCGAGCTCGACGTCGAGAAGCGCAAGCAGCTTCTGCGCGAGTTCGAGAAGCACGCCCTGACGGAGGCCTATACGATCCCGACCGTCTGGTGGCATCGGATCATCGTCAACTGGAAGCAGATCAAGGGCTGGCACATGTCGCCGAGCCACTACCTGAACCAGGACCTTCAGGACGTCTGGCT
>JAEVZQ010000116.1 GCA_023392135.1 Pseudomonadota bacterium
ATCGCCGAAATCTCCGAATTGAACGGAGTAACGTTATCGGCAATCCGAAGCCGGCGTCTGGCCGAAAACTGGAAACCGCGTAAGAAACCTGGCGCGCGAGCCAAGCTAAAACGGCCGCGCAGCACGACGGGCCGAGGCGGTCTCATTTCTCGGCTGCTCAAAGTGGTCGATCGTAATTTGAAGCTCTTGGAGATGCGTATGGAAACGGCCGAGCCGGGGACGGCGGCCGATCGCGAGCGCGAAAGCCGCGCGATCGGTACACTCACCCGCCCCATCGAGAAATTGACGGAGCTGCAATCAGAAGCGGACGCCGCCCCGGCCAAAACTGCAAAAACCAGCTCCGGAACCCAGATCGATGGCAACGACGCGGACCGCCTCCGCCTTGAAATTGCGGAGCGCATTCTCCGGATTGGCGAGCGGTACGCATCGCGATGAGCTGGCAGTGGCGCTCGGGACGCTTTCCCTCGGCGAACTGGAATTTCTCGCCTGGGACTGGCAGACTTGGGCGCGGGACGATCAATTGCCACCGGAAACAGATGCGCAGGGCCGGCTCTGGCGGACGTGGCTGATCCTCGGTGGCCGCGGTTCCGGCAAAACGCGTGCCGGAGCCGAGTGGGTGAGGGCCGAGGTCGCGCTTCTGGCGCAGAACGGCGGGTCGGGCAGCGGACGGATCGCACTCATCGGCGAAACGCTGGACCAGGTGCGCAGCGTCATGGTGGAGGGTGTTTCGGGCCTGCTGGCGGTTCACCCGCCTCGCGCAAGGCCGCGGTTCGAGCAATCGAAGCGCCAGATCGTCTGGCCTAATGGTGTCGTCGCGCAGCTCTTTTCGGCCGAAGACCCGGAGAGCCTACGTGGCCCGCAGTTCGCAGCGGCTTGGCTCGATGAAATCGCCAAATGGCGCTACGCGGAGCAAACCTGGGACATGCTGCAGTTCGGCCTTCGCCTTGGAGCCATGCCGCGACAGGTGGTGACGACGACGCCGCGGCCGGTGCCGATCCTAAAACGGATCATGGGTGAGGATAGCACCGAGGTCACGCGAGTATGCACAAGTGACAACGCAGCAAATCTGGCGCCGGCCTTCATCGCTGAAATGGAGCGGCGTTACGCGGGGACACTGCTGGGCCGCCAGGAGCTCGAGGGTGAGCTGATCGAGGATATGTCCGGTGCGCTGTGGCGGCGGGAATGGATCGATCAACACCGCCTGCTGGAAGGCCCGCCGCTGCAGCGCATCGCCGTGGCCGTCGATCCGCCGGTTACCGCGACGCGATCCTCGGATGCTTGCGGGATCTGCGTCGCCGGGCTCGGCCCCGATGGTCGTGCCTATGTTCTGGCCGACCCGACACTGCAAGGGCGTGAGCCCCAAGTCTGGGCGCGTGCAGCGATCGCCGCCTATCGCGATTTCGCAGCGGACCGGGTCGTCGCGGAGGTCAATCAGGGTGGCGATCTCGTGCAGGACATTCTGCGCCAGATCGATCCGGCCGTGCCGATCCGCATGGTACGTGCCACACGGGGCAAGTGGGTGCGGGCAGAGCCCGTTGCCGCCCTCTATGCAGAAGGCCGCGTTTCCCACGTGGGACATCACGCGGCGCTCGAGGCGCAGATGCTGGCGTTCGGCGCCGATGGACTTTCCGGCGGCCGCAGCCCTGACCGGCTTGATGCACTGGTCTGGGCACTGACCGAGCTGATCCTCGACGCTCCGCCGCGCCCCGCGATGCGGATGCTCTGACGAGCACGGCGTTTCCTCAGACAACCGGGTGAAAGCATGACGATAGTGGAACGACAGCCCTCGCGGCTGGTGCGGATGGCGCACGCCTTGGGCCTTCGCTCACCCCGCGGGCGGGAGCAGAAAGCCGGCGCGCCAGTGCCGCTGGTCGCTATGGAAGGCTTGGGAACGCCAGCCTGGATGCCGCGCGATTACGGGGCTTTCGCGCGCGAGGGCATGATGCAGAACGCCATCCTGTACCGCGCTGTGCGCATGATTTCCGAAGCGGCTGCATCCGTTCCGTTGCTGCTTTACGAGGCCGAGCGCGAGCTCGAAGAGCACCCCTTTCTCGACCTCTTGCGGCGCCCCGGCGGAGGCCGCACGACAACGGACCTTCTGGAAGCCTGGTACGGCTATCAGCTCGTGGCCGGAAACGTCTACGTCGAGGCGATCGCTCTCTGGGGAGGCATACAGGAGCTGCATGTCTTGCGGCCTGATCGCATGCGGGTCATTCCGGGGTCTGACGGCTGGCCGGAGGCCTTCGAATATCACGTCGGAGACCGCAGGGTGCTCGTCGGCGGGGAGGTCCTTCCCGGCATCAATCGTATTCTCCATCTCAAGCTGTTCCACCCCGCTAACGACCATTATGGGCTGTCACCGGTCGAGCCGGCGGCAACGGCCATCGATCTTCACAACACGGCGAGCCGCTGGAACAAGGCGCTGCTCGACAATTCGGCGCGACCTTCCGGTGCTCTGGTCTATTCGAGCGGGGGCCATCTGACCGAGGAGCAGTTCAAGCGTCTCAAGGCCGAGCTTGAGACGAGCTTCCAGGGCGCGCGCAACGCGGGCCGGCCGCTGCTGCTCGAAGGTGGGCTCGATTGGAAAGCCATGAGCCTCACGCCGCGCGACATGGATTTCATCGAGGCGCGCCACGCGGCAGCCCGCGAGATCGCGCTGGCACTTGGCGTGCCGCCCATGCTGCTCGGCATTCCTGGCGACAACACCTACGCGAACTATCAAGAGGCGAACCGCACCTTCTGGCGTCAGACGGTGCTGCCACTGGTGAACCGCACGGCAAAATCCCTTTCGACCTGGCTTGGACCGGTGTGGAGCGATCGCCTGGAGCTGAGGCCGGACCTCGATGCGATCGAAGCTCTGTCGTCAGAGCGCGAAACGCTTTGGGCCCGTGTCGAAAGCGCCAGCTTCCTGACGCGCGATGAAAAACGGGCGGCCGTCGGATACGGCCCGCTGCCCGGCGGGGAGACGATCGTATCCCCGTGAGGGCTGCGCGAGGCCACGAAATTCGAACCGAAGAGCGGATGGATCGTATGGAAGCACTGGAAGCTCGGCCGCTGCAGGCGGCCCGGGAGGTAAAGCTGACATCGCTGGGTCTCACGGACGTGACGCTCGATGGCACGTTCGAAGGCTACGCGAGCCTGTTCCACCGCGAGGACCTGGGGCGCGACGTCGTTCTGCCGGGCGCGTTTCAGGAAAGCATCGCGAAACGTGGTGCCGCGGGCATCCGAATGCTGTTCCAGCACGATGCCAATCAGCCCATCGGCACTTGGACGAAAATCTACGAGGACGCGCGTGGCCTTTTCGTTCGTGGCCAGCTCGCGACGGAGGTCGGCAAGGCGCGTGAGGTCCTCTCGCTGATGCGCGCCGGCGCCATTGACGGCCTCTCGATCGGCTTCCGCACGGTGAAGGGCGCGCGGGATTCCCGTACGGGCGTGCGCCGGCTGGAAAAGATCGATCTCTGGGAAATTTCGATTGTCACGTTCCCGATGCTCCCGGAGGCTCGGGTTTCCACGGTGAAATCGAATCCGTTCGGCGGCCGAGCGCCGACCGAACGGGAGTTCGAGCGCTGGCTCACGCAGGACGCTGGGTTCACGCGCTCCGAGGCTCGCGCTCTGCTGCGCGACGGCCTCAAAGGCCTACGGCTCCTGCGGGATGCGGGGCAGGCCTCCAGTTGGGAGCAGCGGCTGCTGACGCAAATGGCGGAAGCAACGCAGCTCCTCGGTCAACCCATTTTCACGAGAGGATTCACGCTGTCATGCTGAACGAGACGTCGCTGGAGGTAAAGTCCGCAGCCAACGCGGATCTGAGCATCGCCTTCGAAGACTTCATGCGAGCCTTCGAGGGCTTCAAGGAAACCAACGACCGGCGCCTCACCGAGATCGAACGCTACATGAGCGCCGACGTCGTCACCGTCGAGAAGCTGGCGCGTATCGACAGGGCGCTCGACGAGCACAAGGGCGTTATCGACGAGCTCGCTCGCAAGTCGGGGCGGCCGATGCTCGGATCGGCGGTTCGCCTGTCCGGAGGTCTCGACCATAGGTCCGCCTTCGATGGCTACATGCGCCGCGGTGAGAGCAACCTGCTGCGGAGCTTCGAAAGCAAGGGACTTTCGGTCGGCTCGGATTCGGACGGCGGCTATGTCGTGCCGGACGAGACGGAGCGCTCGATCAACAGGGCTGTCCGGGATATCTTGCCGATCCGCGCCATCGCAGGCGTGCGGCAGGTGTCAGGGTCGGTCTACAAGAAGCCTTACGCCATTTCCGGTCCGGGGGCGGGCTGGGTCGGCGAGACCGATGAGCGACCCGAGACGGGCAGCCCGAAGCTGGCTGAGCTCGCGTTCCCGACCATGGAGCTCTATGCCATGCCGGCGGCGACGCAGACCTTGCTCGACGACGCCGCAGTCGATATCGATCAGTGGATCGCCGAGGAGGTTCGGGCGACCTTCGCGGCACAGGAAGGGACCGCCTTCGTCACCGGTGATGGTGTCAACAAGCCGAAGGGCTTCCTCAGCTATCCGACGGTGGACAACGCATCGTGGACCTGGGGCAAGATCGGCTCGATCGCGACCGGTGTATCCGGTGCGTTCCCGGACACGGACCCGGCCGACAAGCTTATCGACCTGATCTACTCGGTGAAGGGCGAATATCGCGCCAACGGTCACTTCGTGATGAACCGCTCGACCCAGTCGGTCGTGCGCAAGCTGAAGGATGCCGACGGCAGCTATCTCTGGCAACCCTCCGCCCGGCCCGGCGAGGCAGCAAGCCTGATGGGCGTCCCGGTGGCCGAGTCGGAGGACATGCCGGATATCGCGGCCGACAGCCCCGCGGTCGCGTTTGGTGACTTCCGCCGCGGCTACCTGATCGTCGACCGGGTCGGCATCCGCGTGCTGCGCGATCCCTACAGCGCCAAGCCTTACGTACTATTCTACACGACCAAGCGAGTCGGCGGCGGCGTGCAGGATTTTGCCGCGATCAAGCTGCTGAAGTTCGGCGATTAGTGGTCCGATACCGACATTTGCATCCCGCCGCAGCAGGCTCGAGAGCAAATGTCGGAATCAAATGGACCACTAGCGACTATTTAATTCTAGTGGAGCACTTGAATTCGGCATTTGATACCACGCGGCCGCAAACGGGGATCAAATGTCAAATTCGCTCCACTAGAGCAGATCCCGTTCGGACAACCCTCGCGAGACCAGCTCGCTCGTCCATTACATTCGCGCGAGCTGAAGCGGGCGGGCTTCATCCGGTGCTTTCTCCGGAGGCAACCCCGCCCCCCGCCCCTCACATTGCAATCGGAGCCATCATGGGTCTCTTTCTGACCGCTGCGCCCGCCGTGGAGCCTGTCACGGTGGACGAGGCGAAGATGCACTTGCGCATCGATCAAGACGAAGAGGACACGCTGCTCGCCAGTCTCATCGCCGCATCACGCCTGCAGATCGAAGCGGTGCTCGACGTCGCGCTGATCACGCAGAGCTGGTCCTTGAAGCTGGATACCTGGCCTGACAGTCGTGAGCTGCACTTTCCCTTATGGCCCGTACAGTCCGTTGAGGCCGTGCAGATAATGGACCAGGACGGGGAAGTCGTTGATCTCTGTACAAGCGCACTCGTGCTCGATGGCGCAAGCAAGCCTCCGCGGCTCGTATCGACTGCCGGCAATTGGCCTGAGCCCGGAGTTCCTGCACTCGGTATCGAAATCGGGTTCACCGCAGGATTTGGAAATTCGGCGAGCGACGTGCCAGCGCCGATAAAGCAGGCTCTGTTGATGCTCGTCGCACATTGGTACGAGCACCGGGAGCCTTCCGAAACAGGCAAGCCGGTGACCCCGATTCCTGATGCTATTTCGGCGCTGCTGATGCCGTTTCGAACGGTACGACTATGAAGGTCCCCCGTATTGGCGTGCTGCGCCATAGAGTGCAGCTTGAAGCTCCCTCGCGCAGCGCCGTGGAGGCAGGCGGCGCGGTTGTAGCCTGGCAGCCTGTCGCAATGCTGTGGGCTGAAATCATTCCCTTGTCCGGCGCTGAAGTCTTCCAGGCGGATGGCATCGCAGCTACGGCATCTTTCGATGTGCGGACGCGTTTTCGCGCTGAAATACATCCGGAAATGCGTTTCGCAATTGGCGATCGCATTCTCGACATCAAATCCGTTCGCGACATCGAGGGCCGGCGGCGCTGGCTCAGCTGTCTGTGCGAGGAGCGCAGCCTATGAAAGTCGCGGTTCGGATTGAAAAGCTGGGAAGCCGCATAGAGCGAGCGGTCGGAAAAATCCGGGAGGTGGCCAGATCCGGGGCGGGGCGCCGCCTACATGGGGCCGTCCAGGCCCGTTCGATTCAGAATGACGAGGTGAGCGATGACGTCGTCCAGCCGGGCTCTGCAGATCGCGATTTTCAACGCGCTCAGCAGTAATGCGGATGTGCTGAACTCACTTGGTGGAGCACGGATCTACGATCACGTGCCACGTAAAGCGGAGTATCCCTACGTCACCTTCGCGCAATCAATCGTGCAGGACTGGAGCACTGGCGACGACGAGGGCGACGAGCACATGATCACGCTGCATGTCTGGTGGCGCGCAGAGGACCGTGGCCAACTTCAAGAGATCATCGCAGCCCTGCACGCGGCCCTGCACGAGCGGGATTTGCCGCTGACCGGGCACCGGCTGGTCAATCTCAGGCATAATCATTCGGAAACGCGGCGCGAGCCGGATGGCGAGCGATTTCGCGGCATCGTCCGCCTGCGCGCCGTGACTGAGCCGCTGAACTGATATCCGAAACTACGTATTGGAAAGAGCGTACGAAATGGCAGCACAAAGGGGCAAGGATCTCCTCCTCAAAATCGATTCCGATGATCTCGGCGCATTCGAGACGGTAGCGGGCCTGAGGTCCCGCTCGCTCTCGTTCAATGCCGAGACCGTAGACGTAACGCATCAGGAATCCGCCGGGCAATGGCGCGAGCTGCTGGCTGGCGCAGGCGCAAAAAGCGCCCGTATCGGCGGGTCGGGCATTTTCAAGGACGCAGCCTCGGATTCCGCAATCCGGGAAGCGTTCTTTGACGGTCTTATCCGCTCCTGGCAGGTCGTTATTCCGGATTTCGGCACGGTCGAAGGTCCGTTTCAAATTACATCGTTCGAGCTGACAGGGCGGCACGATGGCGAAGTTGCATTCGACATCGCACTGGAGTCCGCAGGCGAGCTGACGTTTTCGGCAATCTGACGAGGTGGGGAATGGCAAACGCACGCCGCGGAGAAATCGAAGCCTGTCTCAACGGGAAGACATGGAAGCTGTGCCTGACGCTGGGCGCACTTGCCGAGCTCGAGCAGGCATTTGGAGATGACGACATGCTGGCGCTGGCGCAGCGGTTCGAAAAGGGCCGGCTGAGCGCTACGGAGGCAGTGCGTATTCTCGGTGCAGGCCTGCGTGGGGCAGGGCACGACATCTCCGACGAGGAGGTGAAGTCGATGCGAACCGAAAGCGGGGTTTTCGGGATCGTCGATATCGTTGCACGGCTACTTTCTGCAACCTTCGGAATGCCGGGCGCAGCAGTACAGGGGAACGGCCAGCGCCCGGAGGTGCGCACGCCCGACCCTTTCCTTGGGTCGATGTAATGGCGGCCGGGCTGGGCCTGCTGCGACTGCCGCCGACCGCATTCTGGGCCATGACACCGAAGGAGCTGGCTGCCGCTCTCGGCGCGCTCCACGGTCCATTACGGATCGATCCACCGTCCCGGTTTGAGCTCGGCCGGCTGATGCAGGCCTATCCTGACACGACGCAAAGTAGGAGCGAAGATCAGAATGGCTGAGCCCGTCGAAACCTGGACGATCGCAATCGACGCCGACACCTCCAGGCTGCAGCAAGAGTTGGCTGATGCGACGCGTTTCGGGCGCCAGTTCGGAAATGCGCTGACGCACGCATTTCAGGGCGTGGCGCTCCGTGGGCGCGATCTCGGCGATGTTCTGCGATCGCTGACGCTGAGCCTGTCACGTATGGCCCTGCAAGCGGCGTTCCGTCCGCTGGAGCAGGGCCTCTCGTCGCTCGTCGGCGGCGCATTCTCCGGTGTTGCGT
>JAEVZQ010000117.1 GCA_023392135.1 Pseudomonadota bacterium
TGCGGCATCCGACAAGCACCAATGATTTCTCCTCCTTCCTGTTGCAGGCCCAGAGTTCCGGGGCGCAGATCGTCGGGCTCGCCAATGCCGGGTCGGACACGGTCAACGCGGTGAAGCAGGCCGGCGAGTTCGGTATCGTGGATGGTGGCCAGAAGATCGTCGGACTCGTGCTCGTCATCAGCGACGTGCACGCCATGAGTCTCAGTGGCGCCAAGGGCCTGATCGCGACCACGGCCTACTACTGGGATCGCGATGAGGCGAGCCGCGAATTCGCCAAGCGGTATGAAGCGAAGATGGGAAGCAAGCCGGGGATGGTTCAGGCTGGCGTCTACTCATCGGTGCTGCATTACCTGAAGGCCGTGAAGGCCGCAGGTACGGACGACGGCAAGGCGGTCGCCAACAAGATGCGCGAGATGCCCGTCGATGATTTCTTCGCGAAGGACGCCAAGATCCGCGAGGACGGCCGGCTGATCCATGACATGTATCTGATCGAGGTGAAGCGCCCGGAGGAGTCGAAGGGTCCGTGGGACTATTACAAGGTCCTGCGCACCATCCCCGGTGACCAGGCCGCCCAGCCGTTGGCCCAGAGCAAGTGCCCGCTGGTGAAGAGATAGCGCGAGCCAGAGGGCGATTTTCCGGAACGGCGCGAGCATCGGCACGCGCCATCCGGGAGGGGCGAGCGGTCCGAGGCGGGCACTTTCTCGCCTCTAACCTTCGATCACGCCGACCGGCTCTCCGGCCAGCCACCCTTCGATGCCAGCGACCATCCCGCCGTAGAACACACGGTAGGTCTGCTCGGTGACGTAGCCGAGATGCGGCGTCAGCAGCACGCAGGGGCTTGAACGCAGGGGATGATCTGCCGGAAGCGGCTCGCGGTCGTAGACGTCCAGCGCGGCGCCTGCGATGCGGCCCTGCTGCAGCGCCTCAATGAGCGCCGTCTCATCGACGATCGGCCCCCGTGACGTGTTGATGAGATAGGCGGTCGGCTTCATCAGCCCCAACTCGCGCGCGCCGATCAGGCCGCGTGTCCGGTCCGAGAGCCGCGTGTGAATGGAGATCACGTCCGCGCGGCGGAGGAGGTCATCCTTGTCGACCTTTTCGGCCCCGACCTCACCACACCGCTGCTCGGTCAGGTTCTCGCTCCAGGCGATCACCTTCATTTCGAAAGCGCGCGCGTAGAGAGCGACCCGTCCGCCCAGCCGGCCGAGACCGATGAGCCCCAGGGTCGAGCCGTGCAGATCCCGGCCCAGCGTGGTCTGCCAGCCGCCCGCGCGCATATTGGCGAATTCGGTGTGGATGTTCCGGGCAAGGCTCAGCATCAGCCCCATCGCGAGCTCGGCTGTGGCGTACGCCGGACTGTCAGTGCCGCAGACGAGGACGCCCCGTTTCGCAGCGGCAGCCATATCGATCGCCGCGTTGCGGTTGCCGGAGGTCACGATCAGCCGCAGGCTCGGCAGCCGTTCGATCAGGCTCGCCGGAAACGGCGTTCGCTCGCGCATGAGGCAGACCACGTCGAAACCGCCGAGTGCGCGGGCGGCAGCCTCCTCGTCAGCAAAAGGCTGATTGAAGACCGTGATCCGGTGCTCGTCCTGAAGCCGCGACCAGTCTGCCATCTCCAGCGCGACGTTCTGGTAGTCGTCAATTATTGCGATCGCGACCATCTCGTGCCCTCCCGGCCTGCCTATGCTTTCTCTATGCTTTGCGCCTGAGTGGCCGGATGTCTACATAGGACGTTGCGGCTCAGCGGAGGCATGCACTTGGTTTATCTTCTCATCATTCTCGGCATGATCGTCGGCCTCGCTTTGCTGCCTCAGGTCTGGGTGCGCCGCGTAATCGACCGGCATTCGGCGGAAAGGCCGGATTTTCCCGGCACCGGCGGCCAATTCGCGCAGCATCTGATCGAGCGGCTCGGCCTCAGCGGCGTGCGTGTGGAGGAAACGAAGCTCGGCGATCATTATGATCCCGAAGCCAAAGCCGTGCGGCTTCTGCCGGCGCATTTTCGCGGGCGCTCGCTATCGGCCGTGGTGATCGCCGCCCACGAGGTCGGGCATGCCATGCAGGACGCCGCCGGCTATGCGCCGCTCAAGGCGCGTACGCGGCTCGCCAAGCAGGCGCAAAAGGTCGAGTCGGTCGGGGCGATGGTGATGATTGCCGCTCCCATCCTGATGATCCTGTCGAAATCCCCACATCTCCTGTTGCTGCAGGGCTTCGTCGGCGTCCTGATCCTGGGGCTCACGGTCCTCATTCACGCTTCGACCCTGCCGATGGAATACGATGCGAGCTTCCGGCGCGCCCTGCCGGTTCTGAAGGCGGGCAGCTATATTCCAGCCAAGGACATGCGCGCGGCACGGCAGATTTTGCGGGCGGCGGCCTTCACCTACGTAGCGGCGGCGGCCATGAGCCTGTTCAACGTGATGCGCTGGTTCCGGATGCTGAGGATATGAAGCCGCATCCGCTGCCATGCACCCGCGTCACTCGCAAAGCCGGACATCCTGAGTGCTGATCTACTACCCTGACACGCCCGACCTGCCGTTGCCAGCTGGGCATCGGTTTCCTATTCGGAAGTACCGTCTTCTGCGGGAGCTGATCGCCGGGCAGGGCATTCTGGATGGCTGGGACATGGCGCCGTCGCCGCTGGCCGGATCGGCGGAGCTGCAGCGCGCGCATGCTCCGGAATATCTGGAGGCCGTGCTGGAGGGTACCCTGGCACCGAATATCCAGCGGCGCATCGGCTTGCCTTGGAGTGAAACACTGGCGCGCCGATCGCGAGCAACCGTCGGCGGATCACTGGCTGCTGCCCGGCAGGCGCTTCGCGATGGCTTCTCTGGACAGCTCGCAGGCGGCACGCATCACGCGCATCGTGACTTCGGCTCGGGCTATTGCGTGTTCAACGACCTCGCCGTCACCGCGCTGACGCTGCTCGATTTGGAGGAGGTCGCACGAGTCGCAGTCATCGACCTCGATGTCCATCAGGGCGACGGCAACGCCGCCCTGCTGACGGGCCATCCCGGCGCCTTCGTCCTGAGCCTGCATGGTGAGAAGAACTTCCCGTTCCGCAAGGTGCCCTCCGACTTGGACATTGCTCTGCCCGACGGCACGGATGACCGGGCTTACCTGCATGCGCTGGCCGGTGCTCTCGATGCAATCGCCGGATTCCGACCCGATCTGGTGCTCTATCTCTCGGGCGCCGATCCTCTGAAAAGCGACACGCTCGGCCGCCTCGACCTCACCTTTGAGGGGCTTGCCGAACGTGACCGCCTCGTGCTCGAGTTCTGCCGCCGCCGCGCCATCCCGGTCTCGATCGCCATTGGCGGCGGCTACGCCGACCCCATCACCGATACGGTCGAGGCCTACGCCAACACGTTCCGGGTCGCGCGGGAGGTTTTCCGCGGCTGACCGACCCAGCATATGAGTGGGAGTTGCGTAAGGGCGTGTCCCGACGCTACAAGCCGCCGATGCTCAAGACCTCCGCCGTTGCAAAGCCCCGCAAATCGCGCGCCGCCGCTCCTCAGCCGGCCCGCACGCGCCGCATGAAGGTGAAGCCGCCGAAAGTCGGTTTCGTCTCGCTCGGCTGCCCGAAGGCGCTCGTCGACTCGGAGCGGATCCTTACCAAGCTGCGGTCGGAAGGCTATGAGATCGCGCCGGATTACCAGGGCGCCGATGTCGTGGTGGTCAACACCTGCGGGTTCCTGAACTCGGCTAAGGAGGAAAGCCTTGAGGCCATCGGCGAGGCGATGGCCAAGAATGGCCGCGTGATCGTTACCGGCTGTCTGGGTGCCGAGAAAGACCGCATCATGGCCGAGCACCCCGGCGTGCTCGCCGTCACCGGCCCACACCAGTACGAGGAGGTCGTCGGGGCCGTACACGACGCCGTGCCGCCGTTGCACGATCCCTACGTCGACCTGGTACCGCCGGAAGGTCTGCGGCTCACGCCGCGCCACTACGCGTATCTCAAGATTTCGGAGGGCTGCAACAATCGTTGCTCCTTCTGCATCATCCCGAGCCTGCGTGGCGATCTTGCCAGCCGGCCAGCGGCGGCCGTCATGTACGAGGCGGAGCGGCTGGTGAACGCGGGCGTGAAGGAGTTGCTCGTCATCAGCCAGGATACGAGCGCCTACGGACTCGACATCAAGTACGCCGAGAGCAACTGGCGGGGTTCGCCGGTCAAGGCGCGGTTCCTCGATCTGGCGCAGGCCCTCGGCAGCCTCGGCGCCTGGGTTCGGCTGCACTATGTCTATCCATACCCGCACGTCGACAGCGTCATCCCGCTGATGGCAGAAGGCAAGATCCTGCCCTACCTCGATATTCCCTTCCAGCACGCCAGCCCCAAGGTGCTGCGGGCGATGCGCCGGCCGGCCGCGCAGGAGAAGACGCTGGAGCGCATCGAGCGCTGGCGCGAGGTCTGCCCGGATTTGGCGATCCGCTCCACCTTCATCGTCGGCTTTCCCGGTGAGACGGAGGAGGATTTCGCCCTCCTGCTC
>JAEVZQ010000143.1 GCA_023392135.1 Pseudomonadota bacterium
CCTCCATGGCGCTCATGGGTCACAGCGCCGTCCAGGGATTGTCGACGGTCAGCGTCGATCTGGCAGCTGAAGGAAATTCGCTTTCCGAGCTTCTCGGCGGGGTGCGTGGAAAGCTCGCATTGAACGTCTACGAGGGCGGGCGGCTCGGCATTGACATCAGGGCGCTAACCGATGCTGCCCAGAAGGGCACACTCGAAGGCTGGGCAGTTGGCCGTGGCCAGACATCTGTCGAGGGGCTTCAGGCGAAGCTGCGCGTGGACAAGGGTATCCTGGCCAGCGAGCTGGTCGAGGCGACCGCTGGGAATAGCCTGCTCAGGGCTTTCGGCACCATCAGCCTGCAGTCGCGCCAGATGGATCTGCGGCTCCTGCTCGACGGCCTGGGCGAATCGAAGCCGGACGTTCGAGGCGACGTGCTCGTCTTCCGCGGCCCCTGGGCATCGCCGAGCATCACGCTACAGCGTTAGCCTTGTCGATAGGGCCGAAGTCTGGCCGGCTGCGGGCAATCCAGCACCCGGCAACCGGCCGATTGCGATCTGCCTGTCAGAAGCGCCGACGTGGACCCGTGTCGATGTGGAACAGGCCGCCGCCATAGTGCTTCAGACCGCCGACGGCCGAGCGCAGATAGGCGAGCGTCGTGCGGACATTGCCGAATACGCGAATGTCTGCGGCGTTTCCGCTGAGATGATAGGACCTTCGAGCGCCGCCGACCCGGCGATTGTGCCTGTGGCTCCGGCAAGTCGAATTGACGCGAACCTTGCCGTAGTTCGCTGCCACGTGCTCGATGGCCGCGCGGAGATTGGAATCCAGGCAGCTCGCGCTCGCCTTCCAATGGATCGCGCCGCCGCCGGTGGCACTGCGTGGTGGCTCGGTGCTCGGGATCGGCGTGGGGCCGAGGCTTGCGGTGCGCACGCGCTTCGACTTGCTGCGCTTACGACTTTCCGTGTCTGGCATGTAGGCACCGAGCCTGCTGCGCTGGTCGAATCTGACTGCGGGCGGTGACTTGGCAAAGGCCGCTTTCAGCCATTCGTTGCCGCTATCTGCGCGGCTTTCCGACGGAGCAGATATGATAGTCGCCATCCCAACGAGAAGCGTTGGCAGGATCTTGTTTCCAGCACGCGCGCGCACGCCTGCACCGGCCTCGCACGCGAGACCGCGCACCAAACTCACAATACTCATTGTTCAGATGTCCCCCGGACTGCCCATCCGCGCCTGATCAGCCGCTTGCTGCCCCATACTGGGCCGTCGTCACCTGATGTGATCGACCGGAAACAATCGCCGAGCAGACTTGCGATGGGCGTTGGTTCAATCCAACGCATAGGGTTGCTGATTGCCGGAATCAGCGCGCGGACCGAATGTTCATCAGCAGGCCGCGTGTTGCGCTGACGCAGTCCGGCCCGCGTGGGTGCGAGGCGGATCTGCAGGGGAAGAATTGGCGAGAACGCCGCGCTGGCTCGAGGCAGCGTCCCCCGGGCGGGGCAGAGGCGTAATCGTCAGTTGTGGCCGGAATTAGGCCAAGGTCTGAGGGCAGATCAGAACGTAGTTATCGGAGGTTAGGTTAACAAGCGCCTACGTTATGTTAACCCCGGCCACCCGTCATCAGAGCGCGACCCGGCTCGGGAGAAGTCCCCAGAACAGCCCCATGACCAGCAGAGTGGAGGCCAGCCAGGCTGAACGCAGGGCGAAGGCCAGAAGGGCTTCGCGGCGTGCCATGCCGATGATTGCCTGCGCCACTGCCGCCTGCGGCCGCTCGGCGGGGTCGAGCATCAGCCAGAGCTCGGTGCGCTTGTAGGGCGTCGAATCTGCACGCCAGCTCATGGCGATCAGCACGAAGCTCATGAGCAGACAGCCATAACCGCCGGCGCGCAAGGCGAGCGCGAACTCGGCGGAAAGCCCGATCATGAAGGTCGCGATGGCCAGCATTGCAAAGCCACAGGCCCGGGCCACGGAAGCATGGGCGAGCTGGTTGATCTTGTGCATAGCCGCACTCTCACGCCGAGGTTTGGTGTCCCACTCGACACGAATACGACTTTAGTCTGGTTCCGTTCCGCGTGCGACGCAAGGTGCCCTCGGCCGGACCGCCTGCCGGACTAGCGGCCCGCCATGGCCATCAGCGAAGGCAGCGCGAGGAGGAGTGTGCCGCCGAGCCAGATGCCGAGCGAGGCGGCATTGCTCTCACCCTGGCCGCGCAAGCGCTCGTAAAGCGCGGCTGGAATGCCCGCGATCAGCAGGGTCATCAGCGAGATGAAAACTGACGTGATGTAGAAGAGCACGAGCGGAGTCGACAGCAGCGTGCCAGCGATGAACGGCTTCAGCAGAATGAAAACGGGTTCGAAATAGGGAGAGAAGTGCATGCCGTTGAGCAGCGACACGGCGGCCGCACCGACGAGCAGCATGTCGCGCTTGAGCAGGTCGTCCCGGTTATCGACTTGTGCCATGCCCTACACCACCACGGCCGCCGACATTCCTGCGGCCACGCAGGTCAGGAACCAGAACATCCGGGCGGCCATGAGCCAGGCGATCGCGAATACCATGACGAGGCCATTCGGCACGATTGCCGGCGTGATCACCCTGATCGCCTTGAGCACCGGATCGGTGATCGACTGGAATACGCGAAGAATGACGGCGTCCGGCTTCTTGCGAAAGAACAGCGTCAGCAGATAGCGCCCGATCAGCGTATAGATGAGCGCGGCGAGGATAAGATTGGGAATGTGGAAGTACCAGTAAGTAAAAAAGCTCTCAGCGACTGACATTGCACGTTCCGATTTCCGCGCCTTGAAGTTTTGTGGCAGACAAAGAGGGCGGAGCGCAAGGCCCCGCCCTCGTTTTCTTGACTACCAGCCGGTTTGCCCGTCAGTGTGCCACCGCAGGAGCATCCTTGTCGCGGAGGATGGTCTGGCCGCGGGGCCGCCGCGTGGCATCGACCATGTCCTGGACCTCCTTGGAGGGCTCGGGCGTCAGCAGCGACACGATCCATATCGCCAGGAAGCCGATGGGTAGACCGAAAATGGCCGCGGAGATGTTTTTCACGCCCCACCAGTTCGCGACCGTTTGCGCGTGCTTGTCGAGAGCCAACAATGCTGCGTCCTTGGC
>JAEVZQ010000157.1 GCA_023392135.1 Pseudomonadota bacterium
TGAGCCCTGTTGCGGCCGATGGCCTACCCGCCGAGATCCGGCCGATCGCAAGAGCGGTCAATCGCCTGCTCGCGCGGCTCAGGCGCACGCTGGAGGCGGAGCGCAGTTTCACCGCGAATTCGGCGCACGAGCTGCGCACCCCGGTCGCAGCCGCTCTCGCGCAGACCCAAAGGCTCATTGCAGAGGCGCCAGACGATGCCACGCGCGAGCGGGCGCAGCAGATCGAGACGGCACTGCGGCGGCTCTCGAGGCTATCGGAAAAGCTGATGCAACTCGCGAGGGCCGAAGGCGGGCGCCTGCAAGCGGCGGAGCCGACCGACGTCGTCGCCATCCTGCGGATGGTCGTTGACGAAACAACGGGGAGCGCCGATCACGCCGGGCGCATCGAGCTGATCCTGCCCGGCAGCCCGGTACACTCCTGCATCGATCCCGATGCCTTCGCGATCCTGGCAAGAAACCTGATCGAGAATGCCTTGAAGCACGGCTCCAGCTGCGAGCCGGTGCGGGTGGCGCTGTCGGCAAACGGGATGCTGAGCGTCGCCAACGCGGGGCCGGCGGTTCCCCCGGATGTGCTCGCCCGCCTCTCAGAGCCGTTCGAGCGCGGCCGCACACAGGTAGACGGCGCCGGGCTAGGGCTGGCCATCGCGAAGGCGATCGCCTCGGGTACGGGCGGCCGGATCGAATTGATCTCTCCGCGGGACGGCCGGCAGGACGGCTTCGAGGCGAGATTCATCATCGGCAATGGTGCGGCACACCAGTGTCCCGTTTCATCGGAGGTCGCCCGGAGCGCCGATAGACGACCCAGCGGCTTGGGCAATATTGGCTGACGACTACGACAGTTTCAGAGGCAGTGCGGAAAAACCACTCGCCGGATAGACGGCGAGCGTCGGTTGCCGGGCATCAGCGGGTGAGATCTGCCGGGTCTGCTTCAGCAATTCCTCGGTGATGACGCGCAGTTCCAGCCGCGCCAGTCGGGCGCCCGGACAGACGTGGATTCCGTGGCCATAGAGGAGGTTCAATGCGGGGTCGCGATCGAGGCGGAATTCGTCGGGGTCGCCGAACACCGCTTCGTCGCGGTTCGCCGACGCCCACATGATCGTGATCCGCTCGCCGGCCTCGATCCTGCGTCCACCGATCTCAACCGGCGCCGTCGCGACCCGCCGGTTGGAAATGAGCGGCGGATGGATCCGCAGTATCTCGTCGATTGCGGCGGGCAGCATGTGCAGGTTCTCGCGGAGCTGCTGCTGGATCTGCGGGTTTTGCGCCAGAAAGTGGCCCAGGATGCCGACGCAGGCGGTGATAGTGCCCAACTCGCCGACGGTCCAGTTGCGCAGGATGCTCACGATCTCCTCGTGGTCCAGCAGCCTGTCCCCGATCCTTTCCCGCAGCAGATCGGTGGTGATGTCTTCGGGCGCCGCCGCGCCTGCTTGGCGGCGCGCTTCCAGCAGGGCGCTGATGTAACCGTCGAACTCGAGCGCGATGGTCGCCATCGCTGCGGTGTCCCTGGCGAGGGTGGCTTCATGGTTCTTGAGGACCCACGCCAGCAGCGGCTCGTGCAGGCTGTCCGGCCAGCCGAGGAAGGCGCACTGCATCCGCACTGCGAACAGCCGCGCAAGTTGCGTCACCAGATCGATCTCCACGCCCCGTTCGAGTCCGGAAACGAGGTCGACGGAAATAGTCCGGCAAAGCGGCTCGAAGGCTTCGATGCGCGCGGGCTCGAAATGGCGCTCTATCAGCCGCCGGTATGCCGTGTGCTGGGGCGGGTCCATGCCGCTCGGCACTGACAGATGGCTGGAGACGGCGCTGCTGAACGTGCGATGATCCTCGAGCACGCGCACCACGTCCTCATGCCGGAAAATCGACCAGCCCAGGTATTGACTATATGCCACCGGACAGCGGCGGCGCATCGCGTCATAGGCCTTGATCTGATTGGAAAGAACCGCATCGGACCGGGGGGCCCAGTCCGGTTGCGGCTTCATCGGCATGGAATCCATCGAAATTCCCCGAAGGTCCCGGCGCGCAGCGGCGATGAGACTGATGATTCTGCACTCGCGCTATCCCAACCCGGATAGGCTCTCCTTGACGAAGCTCAATCAACACCGTTGCTGCGGGCCGGTCATCACGCCTGCGACGCACATTCGCGTATGGCTGGTCGCGAGCGGCTGGCGCGGTCCCGTTACGGAGCCAGATCCGGTCCGGGATAGGCGCATTCGGCCAGACTGGTCTTGTCGAGCTCGTCCAGGAATGCCTCACGTGCCGCGGCGAGCCTCGACTTCAGGCGACACTTGGGCGTGAGCAGGCATGCTCCGCCGTCGGCGCGAAAGCACTCCACGAGGGCAAAGCGCTGCTCGAGGTACCGCACGACTTCGCCCAGTGTGATGGATTGAGGCGGCCGCGCCAGCCGTATGCCGCCGCCCGAGCCGCGTTGCGTGGTCACGAATCCGCCGCGCGCGAGGGCCTGCACGACCTTGGCCAGGTGATTGTAGGGAATCTGAAATTCCTCAGCGATCCGCGCTGTCGTCGACGGCTGGTCCGGTGCGTCCGCAAGCCGCATCAAAACCCGCAGTCCATAGTCAGTGAAAACGGCAGGGCGCATAAGCAGTCTTTCAAATTGGTGTTTACAATGCTGATTTGTCCGACTAGGAATTGGCGAATTAGATACCTGTTTCCAAGGGGCGTGTCCAATTGGTGCAGCAGCAGGTGAGGCGTCCGCCCGATCGATGGCGTGAGGGCTGACGGTCCACTGCGCATGGAGGGACTATGTCGGCGCAACGCATCATCAGACTTTCAATAGCCATCCTCGCCAGCGGGGCGAGCATGGCGCTTTCCTGGCCATATTGGCGCGACTTCGAATACTGGCCCGAGTCCCGCGCCATGTGGCTTGTCTATTTCGCGCTGGGATTCGTCCTGGCCGTCTACGTCTTCTATGCCTTCCTCGACAGCCTCAGCACGCTCTTTGAGCACGATGCGCTGGAAAGGGCCAAGAAGGTCAAAGTTACGGGGACATCCGTCCCGAACCGGGAGGACGCGAGATGAGCTGCAAACCCGGTCAACCTTGTGAGGAAGGAGTAAAGCGCCGGCGCGCGATCGCAGTTCTCGGCCTGATGGCCATTCTGTTCGTCGCGCTGTCGGCCTTTTCCTTCCTGGACTCACGCGGGCAGGTCATTCCCTCCGACGTAAAGTACGCGGGATTCGATGCAGTTCAAGGCAAGCGCGTGTTCCAGTCCTACAACTGCATGGGCTGTCACACCATTGTCGGCAACGGCGCCTACTTCGGACCGGATCTCACGAAGCTCTACCGCAAAGCGGGCCCCGCGTGGCTCGAGGCTTTCCTTCCCTCTGCGGGAAGCTGGCCGACAAAGGGGGCCGTGACCCTGCAATTGCGGAAAGACGCCGTGGCCAGCGAAGCAGGCGTGAGCGATATCGAGGCTTACCTCGAGAAATATCCGGCCGCCTCCGAGCGGATCGTGCGGCGCGGTGGCCATGCCACCACGATGCCCAATCTGCCGCTGACGCGCGATGAAATCGGCAACTTGATCGCTTTCCTGAAGTACACCTCCGAAATGAATACGGAAGGATGGCCGCCCACGCCGCGCGTCGACGGGCTGAATTTCCCGCACGCTAAGCCACTTCCAATCACGGCGGCGGCCGGGCCGGCCGCAGCAAGCGCTACAGTTAGCGCTGCAGCGAATGCCGAGCCTGTGTCCGCGGTCGCTACGGGCGAGATGCTGGCGCAGGAAAATGGTTGCACCGCGTGCCATGCCCAAGACCACGAACGCCTCGTCGGCCCCGGCTGGGGCGGCATCTACGGCGCCCAGGTCGAGCTTGCAGACGGTTCGACGCTGAAGCGGGATGACGACTATCTGACCCAATCCATTCTCGATCCCGACGCCAGGATCGTGGCGGGCTTCGAGCCCGGAGCCATGCCGTCGTTCGCCGAGATGCTCGATGCGGATCAGGTTGCCGCCATCGTCGCATACATCCGCAGCCTGGAGGGGAAATAAGCAATGATCCCGATCGAATACGAGACCCAGCGCCTCGGCCTGCGGTTCTTTCTCGTGATGCTGGTGCTGTTCTTCTTCCAGACTGCTTTTGGATTGATGCTGGCCACCCAGCATATCGATCCGGCGCTCCTGGCCGGCACGCTGAACTTCAACGTCATCCGCTCACAGCACACCAATCTTGCGGTCCTGTGGGTGCTTTCAGGGTTCATTGGAACCATTCTGTTCGTCGGCCCGCTGCTGTCGAAGCGTGAGCTGGCCGCGCCATGGCTGATCAAATTCCTCTTTTACGCTCTCATCGCCATCGTGATCTGGAACGTGATCACGCAGTTTCTGGCACAGCAGGGCATCGCCGGCTGGTGGATGGGTCAGCCCATGCTCCAGGAGGGATTGGAGTATCTGGAGGCCGGTCGGATCGCCGACGTCGTCATCCTCATCGGCTTCGGCATCCTCTGCTACGTCGTGCTCAGAACCTTTCCGCCGAGATCGCAATGGAACGAGATCCATTGGGGTCTGGCCCTCGGCGTTGTAGCGCTGACGGCTGTCTGGACTTTCGGCATGTTCTTCGTCGAGCGGCTGGATCTCAGCGAGTATTTCCGTTGGTACGTCGTCCACTACTGGGTCGAGGGCGTGTGGGAGGTCATCCACATTTCGCTGGTCGGCTTCCTGCTCGTGCTGATGTTCAAGGCCGACGTGAAGTCCGTGGGCTATGCCGTGTTCTGGGGCGTCTCACTCGTCTGGCTGTCCGGTCTGCTGGGCAACGCGCACCATTATTTCTGGATCGGCACGCCCGAGTTCTGGCAGTTCTGGGGAGCGCTCTTCAGCGCGCTCGAGCCGGTACCGCTGATCTTCTGCTTCTGGCATATCTATCTCGATGCCCACCAGGACGGAAAACCGCTCGAGAACACGCCAGCCTTCGCCTTCCTCCTGGGCTCCGTCGTCCTCGAGCAGGTGGGCGCGGGCATCCTCGGCTTCACCATGACCTTCGCGCTCACCAACGTGTGGTCGCACGGCACATGGGTGACGCTGAGCCACGCGCATCTGGCGCTGTTCGGCACCTTCGGCATGCTCGGCCTCGCGGCCGCGTACTACGCGGTTCCTCTCATGCGCGGCCTCACCGACTTCGACCAGAGACTCGGAAAGCTTTCCTTCTGGCTGGTCTTTACCGGCATGCTGGGGCTCGGCTTCGCCTTCGCCATGGGCGGCACCGTGCAGGTGTTCGTCTACCGGACCCTCGGTCTCGACTGGTTCGGCGGCGATGTGGGCCCGGCGATGCAATTCGCCAAGGTCATGGTACCCGTCTTCGGCATCATCTTTACGATCGGCGTATCGGTGCTGGTCTTCGACCTGCTGACGCTGGGGTGGCGTGTGCCCGCCGCCTATGAGTCGGCTCAGACCGCCGCGGCGACACCGTCTGGCTGGGGCCGGCGGCTGAGCGGATGGGAAACAGGCTCGTGGTTGCTGGCCATGTGGTTCTTCGGCGGCCTCATTACGCTGGGTCTGCTCAGCTTCAATCTGGCGGTCGTGCAGCAGGGTGACCCGACGTTACCCTATGTGTTGGGCGGGATCGGATATCCGGGCCTGCTGCTGACGACGTTGCTCTTTGTCTGGCGCTTCCTGCGCTCGCTGGACGCGCGCCGCCACGTCAGCATCGTACCGCTTGCAACAGCAGCGCCGTCACCCGTCGGTGCGGCCTGATGGGGGAAGCGGGAGCGGCCATGATTGGGCACCTTTCGGCAGTACGGTGCCGGCCGGAGGTGCACAGGGTCGCTCCCGCATCCGATCGATGCCATGGTGATGCGAACGATTGTTCGGCACCGGATGGCGTTTAGCCGGGTCCACAAAGGACCCGGCTTTCCCTGGTCACAGATAATCCGTAGCGCACATTGAGCGCCATAAAACTCGCCGCTGGATCGAATTCACCTGATCCGGCAGCGCTTCGCGAAAGCAGCAGTTGTCGAGTTCGTCAGTCTTTCCGGCAGGGGCGCGCCTGCGTATCACAATTCCAGACCGCCCCGTCGCGCGCGCATTGCATCCCCTTTCCGACAGCGAGCCGATAGCTGCCCCATGAGTTACCGTACTCGAGAGATGTGAGCCAGATCCACGACTTGATGGCCTCGGCTCGCGCCTGGCTTTGCGTCGGCCCGCTCCCGCGGCCGTAGTGGTTATGACTGCGGAAGCAAGTCTTGCCTTTGGTCTTGACCCACGAATGGATGACCGCAAGTCCCGTCTCGTCGGCATTCGATTCCGCGCTCCCCGCAACGACACTCGCCGAAGCCAGAAGCGCTATGGCCAGGTATTTGAGCATGCCTTTCCCCCTCCATGTCCCGCCGTCTTCTGCCGATGGCAAGCTGCCGTCCGTCAACGGCGGATTTTTGGACACATAGCGGGATTCACGCAACACTACCTAACCGAGATCAAGCACGCAGCCGATTCGCTCTGATAGCGGATTTTCATTCGAATGCCGCCGCTCCGGCCCGATTCCCGAATTGCTCGATGGTCCTGAGTTTAACGAAATTGCACCAATGGATCGGCCGACGGGCCGATCGGCTCGACATCAGGACGGCTGTTGCCGGTTGTGCGGCTGCCACGATGCTGAGCGCCTGCGTCATGCAGCCGGCCGATGGCAGGACGGCCGCCGAGATACGAACGGCCGTTGTCCTGTCCGACAAGGACAGAGAGCACCTGCGACAGGGGATGCGGCTTTATCTCGAAAGTACGCAGGGCATCGTCGAGGCGCTGGGCGATAACAAGCTCGCGGAGGTGCAGAGCCACGCGCGAAAGGCGGGTATGAGCGCCACACAAAATGTGCCGCTTTGGGTGGCCGTCACCCTAACGCCGGAGTTCGTTCTGCTCGGCATTGATACGCACCAGAAGTTCGATGATCTGGCGGCCGCAGCGGGACAGCGCGCAAGCAGCCGCGAAATTCTAAAGCGCCTGGATGAAATACTGCTTAATTGTACGGCCTGCCACGCAAGCTTCCGGCTGTCGCCACAGCAGAGGAAGGGTTGAATGTCGGCCACGGCAGGTTTTGAGCTGTTAAGGAGGTCAGGCTGAGCAGCGGTTATCGCATTCCAGGCGATTCTCAGGAACAATCGCCGCATGTTGAGTAATAGCGCCAATAGCTGGCGAAAGCAGGCCGAGAGGCTGCATTCTTCACCCCTGCTTGTGCTGTCGTCCCCGCCTGCCGGCCAACACCTCAGCCAGGAACAGGCGCTTATCTGCTGATCCGCAATCGGCGACGAGTCGGGAACGTGCGGTAGCGCCAAGTCGTTGACTTGGTATCAAACCCTCTTTGTCCGCCATGCGGTTCGGAAGGCGAAGTATGATCATCGAGTCCTCAGAACAGGTGCCGCGCACGACGCTGTTCAAGCGGTTTCCAGTTCCAAGGAATTTCGGCTTGGACCCGCATTCGCGCATTGAGCAGGGGAGGCGGTGGCCAGCTTCGGCCGGCGCGAGGCGCACAAAGGCGTTCGAGGTCTACCGGTACGATCCCGATTCCGGCGACAACCCCCGCCTCGACACCTTCGAGGTCGATCTCGATGATTGCGGGCCGATGGTGCTCGATGCGCTCATCTGGATCAAGAACAACGTCGACCCGACGCTCACCTTCCGGCGCTCTTGCCGGGAGGGTATCTGCGGCTCGTGTGCCATGAACATGGACGGCACGAACTGGCTCGCCTGCACCCGGCACATCAGCGATCTTGCCGACCCAGGCCGCGTGTATCCATTGACCAGCAGAACCATCATCAAGGACCTCGTGCCTGATCTCAATCATCTCTATGCGCAATATCACATGATCGAGCCCTGGCTTAAGAGCAAGACCGCCGAGCCCGATGCGGAGCGGCGCCAGTCGCCAGAGGAGCGCCATGAGCTGAATGGATACTATGAGTGCATCCTCTGCTTCTGCTGCACCTCGGCGTGCCCGAGCCATTGGTGGAACCCCGGACGCTTTTTGGGGCCCGCCGCGCTTATCCAGGCTTGGCGATGGATTACCGACAGCCGTGACGAGGGAACCGAAGAGCGGCTCGATAATTTGGAGGATCCGTTCCGGCTGTATCGCTGCCATACGATCCTGAACTGTACCCGCACGTGTCCGAAGGGATTGAATCCCGGCAAGGCGATCGCTGAGATCAAGAAATTGATGATCGAGCGGCAGAGCTGACGGAGCGTTTGGCGGACTGATCGCATTCCGAGCGGAGGAAAGATGGCCAGAAATGCCGAGCACCTGCGTACCGGCCCCGCTTCGCAGAGCCCCACATCTGCTCGCCAGAAGCTCGAGACGGCCGCAGATCGCCCCGGCACCACGGTCGCCCGCGAAAGGAGCTCGACTGCCCCGCTTTCTAAGCGGAGTCTGCCCGTTTCTCCGAACATCCAGCTTTACCGACCCCAACTCACATCGGTCTTGTCGATCGCCAATCGGATCACAGGCGTTATCGCGAGCATCGCGGCTATCGGCCTGGTCGCCTGGCTGGTCGCGGGGGCTGTGGGGCCGGAGGCCTATGCGGCTGTACAGGGCGCGATCTACTCCTGGATTGGTCAAATCGTGCTCTTCGTGTTCACCTTCGCCTTCTTCCTGCATCTGTGTGGAGGAATCCGGCATCTGATCTGGGACACCGTCCATGCATTCGAGCTCCGGCAGATTTATATCGGGGGATGGCTAGCCGTGGCAGCGAGCGTCGTGCTCACGATCATAACCTGGGTGGTCGCCTACTTGTAGGATGAAACGCCGATGAACCGGAAGGACACGCGATCCCCGCTCGCCCGGGCAATTGGATTGGGCTCGGCAAAGTCCGGCGTCGAGCACTGGTGGGCGGAGCGCATATCGGCGATAGCGCTCATCCCGCTGACCTTATGGTTCATCGGTTCGATTGTTGCCCACACGGGCAGCGACTACGCCGCCTTTACCGAGTGGCTACGTAGGCCGTACGTTGCAATTCTGATGATCGCACTGCTGATCGCGCTATTCTATCACGCAGCCCTCGGCTTGCAGGTCGTCATTGAGGATTATCAGCACTCGTGGATGAAGCTCGCGACCGTCGTCGCGACCCAGCTCGGCTGCTTTATCCTCGCTATTGCAGGGATTGTGGCGACGTTGATTGTGCCCCTCGGTGCCGACAAGGCGCTCCAATGAAATCAACATTCTCAATTCGGCATAGGGAGCAGAGAGATGCTGGTTGAGAGATTGCTGCCCGCAGCTCGCAACAGGCTTGTCACGATTCGAGATGATGCTTCCCTGGTCGAGGCGGCGAAGCTTCTGCGGCCCGGAACCGATTTGATTGTCGTATGCGATCAGGCGGGGCACTTGGCAGGCGTCATTACAAAAACAGATGTTGTCGCCCAGCTCGGTCAATGCCAGGAGGCCAGCTGTGCCAAACCGGCTTCATCCGTGATGACCCGGGACGTCGTCGTGTGCCATCCCGATGACTGGATAAATGAGATTTGGTCAACGATGAAGTGGCGAAGGCTGAAAAATGTCCCGATCACAGATCCCGACTCCCGCCCGATCGGAATACTTACTGCGAGAGACGCATTGGAAATTCTTCTCGAGGAGGTTGAAAGCGAAGACGAGATGCTTCGAGATTACGTGATGAACATCGGCTACCAATGAGGCCTGAACAGACCGTATTACCCTGTCCGGTGCGCTACCCGGTCGATCGTCGGAACTGCGAGGTGGTATGCAACCCGATACGGTACCGGCGAGCAAAGTAGGAGACCAGCCGTCTGATCAAGGCGGCATCATCAACCAAATTATTGTCCGTTAAAGGGCTATACTCTCCGTTGCCGAGTGTCGGACCACCGTCGGTGAAGGACCAGTATAGGGAAGAGTAGCCGCGGTGCCCTCCAGTTGAAGGCGCGACGCAATTTATTCGGGCGAGCGCTTGGACACGATTGCCCCCATTTTTAGTCAATGCAACGACCCAATCGCCTTCGCGCAAGCCGGGCTCAGTGACGACAAGATCCCCGGACCTGTCTATGGATTGGAGGTTCAGGTGTACCAAAAGCAAACGCGTATCCGGTTGGACGAGGCAAGTAACACCGTGCTTCAGCCATGCCTCCAGGAACTGCACCGCGGCCGCCGTTCTGATCCAGTGACCGACGGCGCGCAGCAGTGATCCCTGATAGCCGGTTTGCGTCAGATCGCGCAGCATACGGTTTTGCCCGTCGCCGAGGGGAGCTGCCCGGTCGAAATACGTGCTGTCAGAAGGATCTCCCTCGATCAGAGCAAAATCCTGGTCTCTGGGTTGTCGAACAAAATGGGCCGTCTGCCCGAAGCGGCGGTCCAGGTCCCGGCGATCAAGGTCTTGCGAGCTCAGGTGGTACACGCCGTTGACCTTGAAATACCCGAACGCGAACAGGCGCGGCCGATCTTCCGCCGGGCGAGGCGAAAACCCAGCATAAAGGACGAGGAGGTCGCCCGGCTCGAGATGGAGTAATTGTTGCCGCTTGCGCGGGGCCGCGTCGCCATACGTCAGTGCTGAAAAGTCGGGATCGATGTGCGGATGTCGCTCGGCCAACCGGGCGGGCAGCACCGAAGCAAGCGACGGGACATGGCGTCCGGGCAGTGCCGCATAAGTCAGAGCATCGGGGCCGAAGGCCGTTTCCGGAATGGGAACATATTCGAATGTTCCGTCAGGGAAAATCGGCCCTAAGACGCCGCCAGTGCCACGGTCCATGCCGACGCGCAGCAGCAGCGCCTTGGATGAGGTCTTACGCTCTCGACCGGCCAATTTTCGAAACCGCGAAGGACCGCCCAATAGTAATC
>JAEVZQ010000205.1 GCA_023392135.1 Pseudomonadota bacterium
GCGGGGCACGTTCCCCGGCCGGCCGATGCCATGCGTAAGCTCCTCAGATGTTGGAACGCCTGCGGATCACGCTGACACGCCGACATGAATTCCTGGCGAGTCACGCGCTGCGACTTGACCCCGCCCGCCGAGCCGGATTTGGCCATGCCCTTGGAAGTCCCTCCGGCTGCTCCACCGGTTGCGCCGCTTTTGCCTGTCATGCCGGGAGAGGTCTGCGCCGTCTGAATGGCCTGATTCAGCCGTTGGGCCGTCTGACCCGTTACAAACCCCTTATTCTGGGTATCCGACTTCGACCAGATCTGCTGGCATGCCTGCTGACCCTGCTGCGGCGCCTGGGCGTGCGCAGACAACGCGAGTCCGAAGGATGCAGCGGCCAGCGCTGCGATCTTGAGCATTCGCATCGGATGAACTCCTCCATGGTTTCGTTTGCCCGCCTGCATTCGCAGATTCGGACGACCTGCAACGCGAGACAGAGAGGTTATGTTCCAGAGCCTTCACGGTTCGCTAAACCTCGGCCGGAACGCGGCGCATCTGGACGGCGGTGCTTGCCTGGTGCACTCTCCGGGCATCGCTAAACCGTTGACTTTCAGGGGGATCAGAGTGCTTGAGCATGAGCCGTACTGGTGGCTCGAAGCGCCACCGCGGTCGCTGCCGCACGAGCCGATCGACGAAAGGTCGGACGTGGTCATCATCGGCGGCGGCTATACGGGGCTGAGCGCGGCACTGACGCTGGCGCGTTCCGGCCGATCCGTGCAGGTTTTCGACCGCATGCGCCCAGGCGAGGGGGCGTCCACCCGGAATGGCGGCATCGCAAGCGGAAACCTGCGCCCTGGCTACCGGGAGCTTGCCGCTAAATTCGGCGAGGCGCGTGCCAGGTCGATCCTGGCGGAAGCGAAAGCCGCCCGGGAGCACCTCGAGAGCTTTATTCGGACCGAGAAAATTGCCTGCGATCTGGTGATGACAGGCCGGTTCACGGGTGCGGCCATCGCGGCTGATTACGACGCACTTGCACGCGATGCGGATTTGCTCCGCAGCACAATCGGCACGGAAATTCATGCCGTGCCTCGCAGCGAGCAGCGGGCTGTCCTCGGGACGGATTTCTACGAAGGCGGCGTTCTCCGGATGGATATCGGCGGCCTGCACCCGGGCAAGCTGCATCGCGAGTTGCTCCGGCTGGTTCTCGATGCCGGCGCGAAGGTGCATGGAGAAACGGCCGTCAGGGGTATCCGCTCCGATGGTGAGACATTCGAAGTCGAAACGGCCCGGGGCCGCGTGCGCGCAAGCCACGTCATAACAGGCACGAATGGCTACACGGATGCTGTCGACCCATGGCTCCGGCGGCGCCTGGTGCCGGTCCGCAGCCGCATCATCGCGACGACGCCATTATCCGACAACTTGATGCGGCAGCTCATGCCGAAGGGCGTGATGTGCTCGGAAACGCGCAAGCTACATTATTATTACAGACCCTCACCCGATGGCACCCGAATCCTGTTCGGCGGACGTGATGGCTCGATCGCCGGTGATCCGCAATGGCCGACGGATAATTTGCGGCGCGCGCTGGCCGACATTTTTCCGGAGCTCGAAGGCGTCGAGATCACGCACACATGGTTCGGACACGTAGCCATGAACCGCGATATGATCCCGCGGATCTTTTCCCGCAAAGGTGTTCGCTACGCGACGGGCTATTGTGGCTCGGGAGTCGTCTGGGCGAACTGGGCTGGCCGCAAGGCAGCGCTGCAGATCCTCGGCGAAGAAGATGGCAGATCGGCGCTCGATTTCCGCCCGCCCCCGCTCATTCCGCTTTACGACGGCAGACCCTGGTTCCTGCCCGCCGTCTTCGGCTGGATGACCGCACAGGACAGCCTTGCGGCACGGCGGCGCAAGCGGGAAAGAAAAGCCTGATCTACTGCGACACAAGAACAAGTCAGGGGGAAGCGTGCCATATTCAGACTATCGCCCGGACCTGATGGGATCGGCGCGATTGGAGCCGTCCGGCAGTTTCGAGGCCGGCTCCATGCAATCGTTCGCGCTCGTCTACACAGCAGGCGCCTTCGGCATCGACGATACGGGGTCTATCAAGATCGGGTTTCGATTTGCCACCGATTTCGGCCCCGTGCAGTTCGACCGTCCGGAAGCGCCCGGGTACACGACGGTGGAGGCCTCCAACGGCGCGACGCTCGAGGCCCGCTGGGAGTTCAAGCGCAATATCCGGCCCTGGAGCCGCTCTCTTTATATCGGGGTGGTGAAGGATTTTCTGCGGCCGGGGGACACAATCACCATCCGCTTCGGCGACCGGCGGTTCGGATCGCCTGGCATTCGGCTGCAGACTTATTGTGAGCGGGAGTTCGAATTCCGCGTCTTCGTCGATGCCATTGCGACCTACGATTACGTCGCGCTGCCGCAAAGTCCCAAGATCTCGATCGTTCCTGGCGCGCCGGTAAAGTGGCTTGCCCTGCTGCCCACCAAGGTGCGGGCGGGGCAGCCGTTCCGCCTGGCGGTGAAGGCCAACGATGCCTGGGGGAATGCTTCGGATCAGATCGGTGGCCGACGCTTCACATTGATGCCCAGCCGGCCGGTCCCGGGTCTGCCCGAGACGATCACCTGCGAGGCTGGGGCCTTTGCTGCCGTGGCCGAGGACCTGAGCGTGAACGAGCCGGGTGACCTCACCATTGCGGCAGTGGATGAAGGGGGGCATGAGGTGTGCCGCTCGAACCCACTGCGCATCGCCGAGCCGCAGGCGCCGCTGGTGCACTTCTGGGGCGATACCCACGGCCAGTCCAACGAGACGCTCGGCACCAACTCGGCCCGCGATTATTTCGAGTTCGGCCGCGACAGAGCGTTCCTGGACGTAATGAGCCACCAGGGAAACGACTTCCAGATTGCGCGAGCGTTCTGGCGCGAGCTCAACGCCCTCACGGCAGAATTCGATGAGCCAGGGCGCTTTGTGTGCATTCCCGGATACGAGTGGTCAGCCAATACGGCCGTCGGCGGCGATCGCAATGTCCATTTCCGGCGTGAGGGCGAGTCGATCCACCGCTCGTCCCATGCCCAGATCGGCGATGCGACGGATATCGTTGATGAGCCCAGCGATGCTCACGATGCCGCCGCCTTGTTCGAAAAGCTCGCCGGAAGGGACTGCGTTGTTCTGGCCCATGTCGGCGGGCGCTATGCGGACATCGCTTATGCCCACGACGGGCGGCTCGAAACGGCGGTCGAGGTCCATTCCGCCTGGGGCACCTTCGAGTGGATTTTGCACAGCGCATTCGACAAGGGCTACCGCGTCGGGGTGGTCTGCAACTCTGATGGTCACAAGGGCCGTCCCGGCGCCGATTTCCCGGGAGCCTCGTTCTTTGGCGCGACAGGAGGTCTGACCTGCTATCTCGCACCGCGGCTCGATCGCGATGCGATCTTCGAAGCCCTCAGGCGCCGTCACCACTATGGCACCACCGGAAACCGGATGCTGCTGAGCGTCGAGGCGCAGCTGCCGCAGCCCGGATTACTCTATCCGCGCGATCCCGCTGTCTTCCCGCAGGCCGAGACACGCGGGACAGACCGCGCCATCATGGGCGATATCGTCAGCGTAGCAGGAGACGAGGTGGTGCTCGAGGTGGAGGCTGTCGGCTCTGCGCCCATCGAGCGGCTTGACGTCTTCGATGGCTTCGACCTGATCGAAACGGTGCGGCCATTCCGTACCGAACACCTTGGCGCCCGGATCCGGGTCATCTGGGAAGGCGCCGAGTATCGCGGCCGCGCGCGCACCACGGTCTGGGACGGCGGCCTCGAGATTACGGATAATGGCATTCGCAGCGCAGCAATGATTAACAATTGGAATCTCGACCGCGGGATTCAGACCCAAAGCGGAAGCCAGCTCGCCTGGAAAGCGGTGACCACCGGTAATTTCGGCGGCCTCGATCTCTGGCTGGAGCAATCATCCGATGGCCAGCTCGCGATCGAAACCCGTCATGTGAAGCGGAACATTGCGGTTTCAGAAATCGGGCTTTCTGACCTGATCGCCGAGGCGGGTGGCCTGGAGCGCCGCATGAGATTTTACCGGCTGCCTGAAACGATGCAGGAGAACAGGGTAAAGCTGCAAAGACCCATAAGGCTGCGGCAGCGGGGCGACACGCGCCTTTTTGTGCGGGTCACGCAGGAAGACGGTCACCGCGCCTGGTCGAGTCCAATCTATCTGTTTCGCCGATAGTGCAGTTTTGCCGCGGAGTTGCGGCAATGGTGCACCATTCTTTTTCAGCTCTGTTCGTGGTTAAAGCAACCCTGCTGCGGTGATGCTCCGCAGCGGGGCTTATCGATGCTGTCACAATGATGTAATGTGATTGAGCGGTAAGAGCTTGATCTTTGAAAGCTCTCCGACTTTGATATGGTAAACGGCGCGGAGCTAATCGTTCGTCGCGATTTGTTCCGGGCATTTGCGAGCAGACGCCTCAGGCCCGCGTCGGTGCGATCGTATGCGCCGATGCCAAGGACGCTCGCCACTTTGGAAGCCGGGCTCATATCCCGGAAGCGGTTGATGAAACTGACACTCCGAGACGATCGCCGTATCAGATGAGTGACCTGCTGCGTATCGAAGACCTGAGGATCTCGTTTTCGCTGCATGGCATTTTGCATGAGGTCGTCAAGGGCGTGAGCTTCCGGGTCCGGCGTGGCAGCGTCGTGGCCCTGGTGGGCGAGTCGGGCTCAGGCAAATCGGTTATCGCGCAGTCCATCATGGGCATCCTCCCGCAGGCCGGGGCGGTCGGGGGTGGCCGTATCCTCCTCGAACCGGACGGCAGATCGAAACCCGCAGACATTGCCGCACTCGATCCGGACGGGTCCGAAATGCGCAGATTGCGCGGCACGGCCATGTCGATGATCTTCCAGGAGCCGATGACCTCGCTGGCGCCGCTCCACACCATCGGCAACCAGATCTCCGAGGCCCTGACGACACATATTCCGGCCGGGAGAAGGGAAGCGCGCGCGCGTAGTGAGGAAATGCTCGGGCTGGTCGGCTTTCCCGATCCGAAGCGCGCCTTCGACATGTATCCGTTCGAGCTTTCCGGCGGCCTTCGTCAGCGGGCGATGATCGCCATGGCGCTTATTTGCCGACCGGCGCTGCTGATCGCCGACGAGCCGACGACGGCGCTCGACGTTACCATACAGGCCCAGGTGCTCAGTCTGCTCAAAGAGCTGCAGCAGAAGCTCAACATGGGCATGCTGCTCATCACGCACGATCTCGGCGTCGTTGCAAACATGGCCGACGAGGTGGTCGTCATTTATCACGGCCAGATCATGGAGGCGGGCACCGCGGACGCGATCTTCCGCACGCCGCAGCATCCCTATTTGAAGGCATTGCTGAAGGCGGTGCCGCATTTTGATATGGGCCCCGGTGAAAGGCTGATATCGCTGCGGGATTCCGAAAAGAAGAAAAATGGACCGGTTCCGGCTCCTCGTTCTCCTGCTCCTTCGGCCCAGCTCAGGGCGCCATCCCAGGCAGACGCACCGCTGCTGAAGGCGCGGGACCTGAAGAAATGTTTCGAGACTCGCAAGCAGGGCTGGTTCGGCAGCTCCGGTTTGCAGAAAATCGCGGCGGTTGACGGCGTCAGCTTCGATGTAAGGCGTGGGGAATGCCTCGGGCTCGTCGGGGAGTCCGGCTGCGGAAAGTCGACGCTCAGTAAAATATTAATGCGCGCTGTCACGCCGGATCACGGCAGTCTGGTCTATTCCGGGCCCAGCGGTGAAAAGGTCGACCTCCTGAAGCTCGATGGATCGGCGCTCAAGTCGTTCCGGCCGCGCATTCAGATGGTGTTTCAGGATCCCGTGAGCTCCCTTTCGCCGCGCATGACCGTCCTCAACATCATTCGAGAGCCGCTTCAGATCCATGGACGCGGGAGTGCCCGACAGCAGGTCGATCGGTGTGTCGAGCTGATGGAGGCCGTGGGACTCGATCCGCGCTTCCTGAACCGCTATCCGCACAGTTTCTCCGGCGGTCAGCGGCAACGGATCGGCATTGCGCGGGCGCTGGCGCTCAATCCCGATATGCTCATTCTAGACGAGCCCGTCTCGGCACTCGATGTCTCCGTGCAGGCGCAGATTCTGAACCTGCTGAAAGACCTCAAGTCGGAATTCGGGCTGACCTATCTCTTCATTTCCCACAATCTGGCTGTCGTGGACTACATGGCAGACCGCATCGCGGTGATGGCACGTGGCCGCCTTGTCGAAGTTGCGCCGCGTCATGTGCTGTTCCGAAAGCCTGTGCACCCTTATACACGGGCACTGTTGAATGCAGTGCCTTATCCCGATCTCGATCGGCCGCTCGATTTCAAGCTGCTCAACATTGGCGGCGCTTCGGACGAGGCGAGTTGGCCTCCGCAGTTCCGGAGAGATGGCTCTGGAATACGCCTTGAGTACATCAACCTCGGCGGGGGCCATCGTGTGTTGGCGAACCCGAATGCAGATGCCGGGGAGCTGGATGCGATCGAGGCTGGTGCGTGAGGGGTCCAGCCGGAGTGAAGCGCAACAGCTCTATATTGATCGATAGAAGGCGTTTCAACAGCATCCTGCTATCGGCGTCGGCGTTGGGGTTGTCCGGATATGTGCCCGCAGCCGCCCGCGACTTCGTCGAGCCGCCTTACCTCGAAGAAGCCGTCGCTGCAAAGAGGCTACCACCCCTCAGCGAGCGCATTCCGCATGTCCCACGGGTGATCGATCTCGAGGGCATGGGCCGGAAGCCGGGTCGGTACGGCGGCGAGATCAGGATGCTCATGGGTGATCCGAAGGATGTACGCATGATCGTCGTGTACGGTTATGCACGTCTGGTCGGATACGACGAAAGCCTGAACCTCGTACCCGACATTCTGGAGAAGTTCGAAGTCGAAGATGGCCGAATCTTCACACTTCGGCTCAGACCCGGGCACCGCTGGTCCGATGGCAATCGCTTTACCGCAGAGGACTTCCGCTATTTTTGGGAAGATGTCGCTAATAATGAGAATCTGTCATTGACCGGCCCGCCGGCGGAAATGCTGGTGGATGGAAAGCCGCCGAAGTTCGAGGTTCTTGATTCGTCTGCCGTCCGCTACACG
>JAEVZQ010000253.1 GCA_023392135.1 Pseudomonadota bacterium
CGCGGCGGGTTCGGCACCCATTCGTTGCCCTTGTAGCGCAGGAAGAGTCCCTGGGTGATTTCCGCCCCCGAGCAGGCAACGCCAACGAACGTCACCGCTCGATGCGGGTCCTCGAGCGAAAGTTGCAGGGCCGCCCTGAGCTGGTGCGAGTAGAGCGAGCGATGGCAGGCCTGATCGTGCCAGCGTGCATTCTCCTGAATGAACCGCTCATCGCCGATCTGGCGCCAGCCGCCGATACGAGCCGGATAGCCGACGAGGTCCGAGCCGAGGAGGCCCGTGCCATAGCTGACCGACCGCTCGCGCGAGAACCGTATCGGCAGGTCCGGGTTGCCCTCTCCGGATGCGAAGCTGTCACCCATGCCGACGATGAAGAAGTCCGTTACGACCGCCTCGGTGCTGGTGACCTCGCGCCCACCGATCTCAACTGAAATCCGCGCCCCGTTGGGATTGGGCACCTCCAGCTCCACCGGCTCGCTGCACGGGCGCGTGGCGGCCTGTCCACGCGGCGCCCGGGGGCCGTTGGGTGCGGTGAGCCAGGTGCAATCGATCAGGCCAGCATCGGGGATCCCCTTCAGATCGGCGATGATGCTGTGCGATCGTGGATTGATGTAATCGGTGCCATCCGGGCAGACGTAGAGATGCTTCTCGACGTCGAAGCAGGTCCGGCCAAGGACGATGGAAGCCCAGCCATCGTCGTGTTTCTTCGACAGCTCCCGCTCGGCCGACAGCACGGGTGTTTCATGCTCCTCGTCCGACAGAGACAGGAACGTCGCCCTGTGGACCTGGGTATCCGAGGGATCGGCGAAGAAGCGGAAAGGGTTCTCGACCCGCCACTCGATCCGTGGATGGATCTGCGAGGTTTCGATCGCAAATGCACGCGGGCTGACGACAAGCGCCGCCAGCAGCAGCAAGCCCGCTCTCACCCAAATGCGCAGCATGTCTGTTCCCCGTGAGCGGCCAGTCATGGTCGGGTCGCCCGCTCCTCCGTGCCGTCAGAACCGACCGGTCACGTGCGATCGAAACAAGGCCCAGACCCGGCTCAGCGGCGCAATCTCGAGTGGCTCGCGAAGTGGATCGCGCCGTTCCCTCTGAAAAGCCCGTAAATAGGGCTCTACGACGGCAAGTGGCAAAAATGCTTTATGCTGTGCACGGTTGAGGCTTCGGTCGTAGCCTCGTGCTTCGCTCAGATGCCTGCGCGCTGCCTCGATGAGGCCGGCGAGAACGGGGGCTAGCCGGTCCGCCGGAGCACCGGCCTGAACCTCCGCAAGGCTCAGTCCCGACGCGGACAGGCGAGAGGCCGGGATCAGAACTCGACCCTGAGCCCAGGAGGCCGGCAAATCTACGAGGAGGCGCGCAATTCCATAGGCCTGGCCCGCTTCCAATGCAGCCGCATGGGTCAGCTCGTCCGTTCGTCCCAAGATGCGCAGCGCCAGCTCGAAGTGAGCACCCTCCGTCTTGGCCAGATGCATCGCCAGGGCGTGATCGTCCGCAATCGGCTCGTCATGAAGCAGCGTCGATTGGGCATCGATGAAGCCGACCAGCAGACCCATCGGGAGTCCGTGCTGCGCCGCTGTGGCCCGAATGGCGTCCGCGACCGGATGGCCACTGCGGACCGCAAGGTCGGAGTTCTCGAGCGCCTCCCGCCACCACTGCAGCCGGATCTCGCCCATCATGGGCTCGCTGACGAACGCCGGAATGCGCGCGATCTCACCGGCAAAGGCCGCCAGAGCGATGAGGTCGTCCTGCACCCGGCGCGGTGAAAGCAGCGCGGACAGGTAGCGGTCTACTTCCCAGGCCCGCGCCGATGCGCGGACGACGTCCTCGTGCGAAGCCGAGGCGTCGGCTGTGTCCGTCTCGCTCACGTCAGTAGAGCTGCGGTGCCGCGACCATGGCGAAGGTCACCGGGACGGCAAGAACGAGGTTGAGCCGTGCATAGGTTCTGACCTCATCACGCGCGCGCCCCTTGGCGTTCGCATCGGCCGGGGTGTCCCCGAGGACGATCCGCAGATTGGGCCAGATGATGAAATGAACGAAGGCCCACATGACTACGCCCCCTGCAACGCCTGCCCATAGCAGGGCGGCACGGGCCGTTGGAACATAGACGGGCATCGAGAAGACGAGCGCATCGAAGAGATAGCCGGTGGTCACCAGCAGCAGCAGGCCGGTCACCAGCGTGAGATGGGAGGCATGGCGGAAGGAATGCGCCACCTTCGGCACGATGGCCGACATCATTGTGCGCCGCCCTGCATCATCCGCCTGCTGCATCGCAGCGAGCTGGATGAAGTTTACGAACCAGATCATCCCCACCCAGAGGATGCCAGCACCGACGTGAATCCATCGAAGGAAAAAGGAAGCGAACCCGAGTGGATCGGCGCCCGCCAGCGACAGCCACATGATCAGAATGACGAGTGTCAGCGCTGCGCCGGCCGCCAGTGCACGCCCGGCAGATGCTGTAATGGCATTCATTTCGAGCTCCTGAAACTCGTGAGATCGGCAGATCGAGGGATAATGGCATATTCCCGACTTCACGATCTCACCAATTCACGAGAAAAATCAGTCGACCGCGAGGAGCGCGGCCGCCACCCGGCGATGCTCGGCCAGCAGGATATTGTAGGTGCGGCAGGCCGCGCCCGTATCCATGGGCTCGAGGCCGAGCCCGGCCCCGGCGAAGCCGTTTCGGATTTCGCGGGACGGAAAGACCTGTGTGCGGCCTGTGCCGAGGAGGAGGAAGTCGATCCTCTCCTTCTCCGCAAGCACCTGGGCAAAACTTTCGAGGCTGAACGCATCGGTGCTCGACACGTCCCACGCGTAGATACCGCTCGGCAGGCACTGGATGGAGCCCTTGTGGCTCATTTCGGCGAAACGGAAGCCGCCGTTGCCGTAAGCGTCGACGGGAGCCTGATAAGGATAGCGTGCAGGCTTTTCGGCCATGGCCGC
>JAEVZQ010000280.1 GCA_023392135.1 Pseudomonadota bacterium
CCGTACTTCAAGTGCGCGCGATCATCCGGACGACCGGCACTCTCATCGCATCAATCGGACTGGCAGCGGCGCTGCTCGGCCCCGGTGCAACTCACGCCCAGGAGCGGCTGCCCTGGGAAAATCCCGCGCCGCCCTCTGCCGGGACCTATGCAGCGCGCGGGGACGCCTACCAGCCCAACGGCAATTACGGCGGGGGCAACGATTATCCGCAGCGGGGCTACCGCGCCGAAGATGCCTATCGCCCCGACAGCGGCGGCGATGCGTACGTGCCGCCGCCCCCGGGGTCGGGTCCGGCTTATGAGCCTTATTCCGAGCCGCGGCCTGGGCCATACGGGCGGGACTATGGCGCTCCCCCGGAGCCGCGCAATGGCTACGATGAGCCACCGCCACCGCAGGACTACGGTGAATACGACCGCTATGACGATCGCACCTACTCGCGCAACGAGATCCTCGATACGGGACACGCGTTCTTCGGATCGGTAAGCCGCGGAATGGCCAACGTCGTCGAATACGCCTTCCAGAAGGCAGGACGGCCGAACGGCTACATCCTGGGCGAGGATGCGGGCGGGGCCTTCATCGCCGGCTTGCGCTATGGAGAAGGAACCCTCTACACCAAGGATGCAGGCGTCCATAAGGTGTACTGGCAGGGTCCGTCCGTCGGCTACGATTTCGGCGGCGAGGGATCGAAAACCATGATCCTCGTTTACAACCTTCGGTACCCATTTGAGATTTATAATCGCTTCGGTGGTGTTCAGGGCTCCGCCTACTTCGTCGGCGGCGTCGGCATTCAGTTCCAGAAGCATGGCGACGTGGTACTGGCACCAATTCGTTCAGGCGTTGGCTTTCGCCTAGGTGCCAACGTCGGGTATTTGAAGTATACCCGGACTCCAACCTGGAATCCCTTCTGAGCGGACTTGCCTGTCTGCTGCCGCGGGGGAGGGATCGGATGTGAAGAGACTGCGTTGTAGGGTAGCCGGGGCTGCACCACGGGTTGCAGCCTGATCAGGCTGTGCTTGTCAGGATTGCGTCCGGGGATGCCTCAGTGATCACGATCGAGTCGGCCATGCTCGTGGTGCTGGGTTTCCTGGTGGCCACGCTCATCGCGCTGGTGTTTGCGCCGATCTACCGGGCGCGGGCCATGCGCCTGACCTACAAGCACATCCGCCGCGTCCTGCCGCTGACCGAGGGCGAGGTTCAGGTCGATCGCGACAGGCTCCGGGCCCAGTACGCCATCCGCATTCACGATCTCGAAACCAAGCTGGAGAAGGCGAGACTGACGGCCGCTCGCCAGCAGGTCGAGGTCAACAGGCGCGATGCGACCGTCACGGCGCTCGAAACCGAGCTGGCGCAACTCCGCTCGGATTTGGAACAGAACGTCAACGCGCGCCGTGTGCTCGAGCAGACCGTCATGGACCGGCTGCCGGCAGTGGAGCAGCGCCTCGCCGAGACACGGAGCCTGCTCGAGCAGCGCGATCGCGAGCTTGCGGCGATTACCGCCGAATCGGGCAAGACCGTGCGTGCCCTCGACGAGGTCATGCAGATCAATGCGCAGCAGCGGGCCGAGATCGAGCGCCTCAACGGCATGATTGCCACCCGCGGCCTGCGCAGCCGGGTCGGAGCAAGGGACGGCCGGTTCGAGAGCGAGGTCGCACTCAGGTCCGAGCTGGAGGCACTGCGAGCGAAAACACGCGAGCAGGAGTCGCTGATCGCACGCCTCCAGACGCTCGTCACCACGCCTTCGGAAACTGGCCACCTTGCCCGGGCAAACGGCAACGGTGCTGCCCACGATCAGGAGCTCGAGCGGTTGCGGCGCGATCTGGCCGATGCCGAGGCGGCGCTCAAATCCGTCAACGAGCAAGCGGAAGTCAACGGCGCCGACAGCACCGCACGGGCAAGGCTGCAATCGCTCGACAACCTCGTCGAGAACCAAGCTTCGAAAATCCGGCAGCTCGAGGCCGCACTGGCCGCCTACGAGAAGGGCGGCGACAGCCACTCGATGCTGAAGGACAGCAAAATTGCCATGAAGGCGCGCATTGCTTCTCTGCAGGCGCAGGTCGAGGACCGGACAGCAACGGTCGAGAAATTGCGCGCCGAGCTCGCGTCTGCGAACGAGCGCCTGGCGCTGCAATCCGCTCAGTTCCGTGACGAAATGCGCAGATTGCGGACCACTACGCCGCCCGTCGCTGATCGCGCCGACGAGAAGGCTTCGGCCCGGCGCTCACTCGCAAAACGGATCGGCGAGGCCAATCCTGCCCTGGCAGCATCGCTCAGGTCTGGATCGCTGCGCAGCGTCACGAGGCGCTTGGCCGATGATACTGCCGCCGCGCCCCAGAGGACGACAGAGCCGGCAGGTGGCGTGGACCACTCGATCGCTGAGGCCAATGGCAAGGAGCTGCAGCAGCCCGAAGCGAAGGACGCCGGCTCGGAGACTGAGCCGTCAGAGGCTGACGGGCAGGGCAAATCGCGGCTGCTGGACCGGATCGCCAGCATCAGTAAGTCCTGATTTGGGACCGGCATTCCACTGGCCTTAATTTTGCTACCTATTTTCTGAGATTTTCGCTTTCCGCGCGAGCTCCAGGCAGCTACATCAACTGCTGGGGGAGGCGTCATTCGCAACACATCGCGGGTCCAAGAGCATGTCCAACCACATCTCTGATCTGAACGAAGCGAAAGTCGCCCGCGCTGCAAGGTCCGCGCGATCAAATCAATCGACTCCCACCAGGCCACGTCTTGCCGAGCGTCTGGTCGAGCTGGCCCCCCTGGCGAGAGCTCCGTTGGTTACGGAGGACGAGATGGAGGTTAAGGACGGCCTCAGTCGGCTCTCGCGAGATCCAGTTACCGGGCATCATTTCACCAGCTCTTCCACAGGGCAGGGCAACGCGCTCATCCCGCTGCAGTCCGAAGCCTTGCCAAGTGCGCAGGAGTCGGTGCGTCTGTCTCCAGTCGGTATCACGTGGCCTGCGCGGCACTGGGCCGAAGAGTTCACACCGGACGCGCGCCAGCACGTGACCGGATTCCTCGTTGGGCTCGCGATCGCCTCCGCCATCGGTATCGGGCTCTACGCCGTGCTGGCCTGAACGACCAAGCATCACCTGTGTGCAGGAGCTAAAGCACCCATGCGGCGCGGGCACTTCCGTTCGCGCCCGCCTCGTGCAACATTCCTCACGTTTTTGAAGCACGGGGAGTCACATGCTGCAGCTCGCACAAAATCTCGACAGGTTGGGAACGGAGACGGCGTTCGAAGTGCTCGCACGCGCCGCCGAGCTGCAGCGCCAGGGTCGCGATATCATCAATCTCGGGATCGGGCAGCCCGACTTCCAGACGCCACCGCACATCGTCGAAGCGGCCGTGAAGGCGCTGCGGGATGGCCACCACGGCTACACCCCGGCGCAGGGCATTCTCCCGTTGCGCGAAGCCGTCTCAGCTGACCTGAAGCGCCGTCACGACGTCGAGGTCAGTCCGGACAACGTCGTCATCATGCCGGGCGGCAAGCCGACGATGTTCTTCTCGATCCTGATGTTCGGGACTCCTGGCGCGGAGATCATGTATCCGGATCCGGGATTTCCCATCTATCGCTCGATGATCCAGTACACGGGCGCCAAGCCGGTGCCGATCGCGCTCAAGGAGGAGAACGGCTTCGCCTTCAGCGCGGAGGAGGTTCTGGCGCAGATCACGCCGAAGACCAGCCTCATCATCATAAACAGCCCGGGAAACCCGACCGGCGGCGCCGTGCCGGAGGCCGAGATCAAGCGCCTTATCGCCGGCCTCGCGCAGCATCCGCACGTGGCCGTGATGTCGGATGAGATCTACAGCCAGATGCTCTACGACGGGCGCGAGCACGTCAGCTTCCTGAAATTCCCGGAAATCCGTGATCGGCTCATTCTGCTCGATGGCTGGTCGAAGACCTACGCGATGACCGGCTGGCGGCTGGGCTTCAGCGTCTGGCCGAAGGCGCTCGTCGAGAAGATCGTGCGGTTGTGCGTGAACTGCCATTCCTGCGTGAACGCGCCGACCCAGTACGCCGGCATTGCCGCGCTCGAAGGTCCGCAGGACGAGGTGGACAAGATGGTTCGCGCCTTCGACGAGCGGCGCCGCGCGATCGTCCCCATGCTCAACCAGCTCCCCGGTTTCTCCTGTGTCGAGCCCGGCGGCGCCTTCTATACCTTTCCGAACATCACCGGCACGGGCATGAGCGCAAGGGAGCTGCAGAACAAGATGCTCGAGGAAGCCGGCGTCGCGACGGTCGCCGGCACCAGCTTCGGCGTTTATGGCGAAGGCTACATCCGCTTCTCCTACGCCAACTCCATCGAGAACATCCGCGCGGCCATCCAGCGTATCGGCACGCTGCTGACCGGCTGAACGCAGCACACCGCATCTGCTCGATCAGCTCAGCTTGAAACCCCGGGCGTCCGGCGCTCGGGGGCTTTTGTGCTGTGCCGATCCCGGATCGTTCCGATCAGAGTGAGTA
>JAEVZQ010000283.1 GCA_023392135.1 Pseudomonadota bacterium
CCTTTGACACGCTGGGGGAGTGGCCAGAGGTCGAGCCAAAGCGCAGTGCCGACATTCAGACGGCACTGCCCGGCGCCATCTGCTGGTGCCGCTCACCGGGAAGCGGCGACAGCGCCTTAGCGGAATAGCGCCAGAATGTTCTGGCTGTTGGCGTTGGCAATGCTGAGAGCCTGAATGCCGAGCTGCTGCTGGACCTGCAGCGCCTGCAGCCTGGTCGACTCCTCGTTCATGTCAGCGTCGACGAGTTGGCCTACGCCGCGGTCGATCGCATCCATGAGCGAATTGACGAAGTCCTTCTGCAGATCGATCCGGCTCTTGACGGCACCGAGATCAGATGCCGCGGTCGTGACCTTCGCTGCCATTGCATCGAGGCCCCCGATGTATGCGTCCAGTTGCGCTTCAGTGATATTGGAGATGTCGATATCGGTCGCGCCGAAGAAGTTGCCGTTATCGCTCGTCGCTGAATTCAGGACAGCAAGCGTCGCATCCGTTGCGTCGCTCGCGTGCTCAATGGTCACGCCGCCAGAGCCGTCAGTCGCCACGGTGACGTCATTGGTTGTATCAAAACCGGCATTCTGCAATGCCAGCTCGACGACACTGGCCATATCCGCCGCGTCCGCCACCACGCCATCGCTGCTACTGAGCGCTGCATCGACCGTTTTCCTGTCGATGGTGACGGTTCTCGTCTCCCCATTGAACACGAAGTCGAACTTTATTGCGTCATTGCCGTCGAGTGTAACGCCGTCCGTATCGACATCCGTAAACAGCGTAACGCTCGCAGCAGTACCTGCGCCGTCTCCTGCAACGGGCGTCGTCGTGTCTTGGAGCCCGCCATCAAGGGTCAGCGCCTGGCCAGCGTCGAGGAGCCCGCCGCTGGTCGCGTTCGCGTCGAACAATGCGGTCTTCATCAGGTCGATATCGATCGTGCCGATGCTGATCGCTCCGCTCCCCGTGCGGGAGAATGAAGAAACCACCTTCTGGCTGGCATTCCAGCCGCTCGCCGAAGAGTCCACGGAAAGCCAGTTGGAGCCCGAGAAGACAGCGCCGGAGGCAATGCCTACGAGCTGATCCTGCAGCTGGTCGATCTCGCTCTGAATTTTCATCTTATCGACGCTTGGCTGTTTCGCTGCGACCAGCTTGACCTTGATCTCGTCGATAATATCCTTGGCGCTTTCCATCGCCGTGTAGGCAATGTCGACCTGCGCGGCCCCAAGTCCCAAAGCATCCTGCACCGTCGACAGCGCCTTGTTGTCGGAGCGCATGGTTGTCGCAATCGACCAGTAGGCCGCGTTGTCGGAGGCCGTTGCGACGCGATAACCGGTCGAGATCCGGTTCTGCGTCACTGCCATGTTCTTGTTGGTCTGCGTCAGCGTTTGCAGCGCAGTCATTGCCGAAGTATTTGTGAGAAGGCTGGTCATCTGGAGATGTCCCTCTGCTAGGATTCGGATTGTTTCGGGGACATACCGGATCGGCCGGTATGGCAGCGCGGCCTCATGCCTTTGGGCCTCTTGCTGAGCGAGCCCAATCTGCCATCTCGCACAGCATGATCGACAGATCTTGCTTCTGCCTTAACGGAAAAGATCGCAATCAAGCAAATGAGCGTATGAGGCCACCTACGAGCAGGTTCCAGCCGTCGATGAGAATGAAGAATAGGATCTTGAACGGAAGTGAGATCACCGTCGGCGGCAGCATCATCATCCCCATGGACATCGTCATCGTGGCAACGATCATGTCGATGACCAGGAAAGGCAGCACGATCAAAAAGCCGATTTCGAAGGCCCGCCTCAGCTCGGAGATCATGAACGCCGGTATGAGCACGCGTAGCTCGATCTGCTCATCATCAGAGCGGAGCTTCGCGCCGGCAAGCTCCTCGAAGAGACTCAAGTCCTTCTCGCGCACATTCGCTCTCATGAATGTGCGAAACGGCGCCGTTATACGCCCGTACGCCTCCTCCTCGCTGATTTGATTCTCGACCAGCGGCTTCAGCCCGTTATGCCAGGCCTGATCGAACGTCGGCGCCATGACATAAAACGTCATGAACAGCGCCAGACTGATCAGGATCAGGTTTGCCGGCGTGGTCTGCAGGCCGAGTCCTGTTCTCAGGAAGGAGAGCGCAATCACGAACCGCGTGAAGCACGTCACCATGATGAGCAACCCGGGCGCGACAGACAGCACCGTGATGATGATGACGAGGAGAAAGATCTGCCCCGCGGCAGTTCCTTCACCCGGCGGTATCAGCGCATCCAGCCCAAGGGTTTGCGCCCCCGCTCCGGCAGCGTCGAGAATCAACAGGAAGGCGGTGAGCCCGGCAAATCTCGTCATTCGAGTATAAAGGTATGGAGAACAAGATCACGGACCTGGCCACCGCTGCGAACGCGCGCTCTTTCGGTCAGATCTTCCCGCAGCTGCAGAAAGCCACTCGGCCCCTCGATGTCAGAAGCTGAAACGGTCTGCAGGAATGCCATCATGTCCTCGGCCGTCTTTGCTGCCAGGACCTCCTCCTCTTCAGCGGCATTGTCTGCCAGCACGATAGACGCCTCGATGCGAACCCACGCAGACTGTGGTCCGGAAAGTTTCGTGACCACTGGAGGAAGCGCACGGATCGTCCCAGACGCGGAATAAGCAGGGGCGGGGGTGATAGACCGTTCGGCGGGCGCTTCGTTCTGATCGTCCTTCGGATGCTCGGCGAACGTTGCAATCTGTAGCCCGAAAACTCCCCCGGCGATCGCCGCCACCACGGTGGTCACGATCCAGGCGGCTCCGATAGCCGCCGGCGAAGTCCGTTTCGCCCGCTTGTTGCCCCGCTGCGGGGACATGCCTGCCGCATTGACCATTTCCTGCAGCCTTATAGCTTTCCCGAATTAGGTGGAAAAGGCAGCGGCGATCAATCCCTTCACCTCTCCCCGACCCTCTCCCCCGGAAGAGGGAGACAGGGTACGAGCTTGGATCAGCATGTTTCCATCCATATCGGAAATGATCTAAAGCGTCAGAAGGGAATTATGAGATCAAGGATCTGTTGCCCCACGCCTGGCTGCTGAACCTCGGTGATCCGGCCGCGGCCACCATACGAAATGCGCGCCTCCGCAATCTTGTCGTAGGAGATGGTGTTATCCGTCTCTATATCTCGCGGCCGAATAACCCCCGCAACATTCAGAACGCGCACCTCGTAGTTGACCCGAACCTCTTGACTTCCGCTGATTATAAGATTGCCGTTCGGCAGGGCATCCGAAACGACGGCTGCCACGCGGAGCTGAATGCTCTCGGATCGCCTGATCGCCCCTTCGCCCTTACTTGTCGACACGGAATCCAGCTCCGCATCGAGCTCACCCTCCCACTCGGAGCTGCTTCCATTGCTTCCGACACCGTAGCTCCCGAGCAATCCCAGCTTCTTGTTCGAATCGCGTTTCCGGTTAGATCTGTTATCGAGCGATGCTTTGTCCTTGATGGCGATCTTCACCGTAACGACGTCGCCAATTTCTCTCGCGCGCGGGTCGCGAAAAAGATCTGCGCTTCTGTCGTCCCAAAGCGAGTTATCGCGCTGAAAACGCGGGAAGGGCCGCGACTCGCTCAGAACCGGGATCATCTCGGGTCTAAGTCCGGAGCCGACCGGGGTCAGGTGCGGCTCCCGACCGATATCTGCCGGGTCAACTGCGCATCCTGCGAGGAGCAGGGCGCCCGCGAGTGCTGCTGTCAGGGACTTCATGACCTGTCCCCTGCCCGTCCCGCAGCTTTGCTTGGATCCACCTTGGCTGCGCCCGCGATTGTCGCCGTGAGGCGCGCAGCAACTCCAGGCACCATTTCGTTGAGAATAGCGCTGGCGATCCGCGGTTTGAGCTTCGTGAGAACGGCGGCCGCCGTCTCTTCGTCCATGGCGGAAAGCTGGGAGGCCGCTGCATCGGGCCGCATCCGTGCGTAAATGCTCACCAGCGTTTCCTGGGCCTTTTTCACGAAGGCGTCACGGCGTGCCAACCACCCGCGGAATTCTGCGGTCCGCTTCTCGAGCAGGGCAATCCGGCGCTGAAGCTCGCCCTCCATTTCGCTGAGCGTCCGCTTTTGCCATGCAAAGCGCGCGTCAGCCGCAGCATCGGCGATATTTGCGCAATACTCGTCCGCAAGCTTGGAGCGTGTCGGAACGCTTTCCGGTCCGTTCCGCGCGGCCTCCGAAGCCGGCCTTTCGCTCCGCTCGACGGTCTCCAGGACGGGCGGCTCCGGGGTGCTTTCCTGCCTTTGTAGCTGGCTCTTTGCAGATAATTGCTGCGGGGATGCTTCGATCGGCTTACGTTCGTTGATAACCACGGGTTTCGGCGGCGGGTTGATGACGACTGGAAACCAACCCTGCTCCCGTTCGCTCTCGATGTCAGCGGAAGCGGCCTCGGCAGCTGAAATCATCGGCAGCCACGCCCCCTCAGCCAGCGCTGGTGGTATGCCGAAGCATAGCAATGCCAGTGCAGCCAATTGGCTTTGAGACCGAAGCCCTCTCCCTCGCATCTACTGCACCACCAGCTCGGCCTGCAATGCGCCCGCGGTTTTTATCGCTTGCAGAATGGCGATAATCCCCGGCGGTTTGAGGCCGATTTTGTTGAGCCCATTCACTAGAGACTGCAGGTTCGTACCCCCGACGATGCCCATGTGGCCGCCTTCCTGCTCAGCCGAAACGAATGTTTCCGGTGTCGTCACAGTCCTGCCTTCTGAGAAAGGCGGCGGCTGCGAGACTTTCTCGCGCTCCGTTACGCGAACGGTCAGGTTGCCGTGCGCAATCGCAACGGTGGAAATCTGCACGTCCCTTCCGATGACAATGGTACCGGTGCGCTCATCAATTACGACCCGCGCCGGCGCATCCGTCTCGGTCAGGAGATCACCTATTTCCGCGATGAACCTGGCAGCACTGACATTTCTCGGCTTCAGAAGCTTCACCGAGCGCAGGTCCTCGGCACGCGCGGTAACCACACCATACTTCTGGCCGGAATAGGCGTTGATGGTGTCGGCGATGCGCACGGCCGTGCTGAAATCCGGACTGTGGAGCTCGAGCGCGAGAATTCCCATTCCGGATAATTTTCCCGGCGCCTCCCGCTCTATGATCGCACCATTTGGAATGCGGCCTGTCGTTGGCACGCCCTGGGTCAGCTTTTCCGCATTCCCGGCTGTCGCGAACCCCGTCACAGCGATAGGGCCCTGAGCAACTGCATAGACTTCCGTATCGGGCCCTTTCAAAGGCGTGAGCACGAGGGAGCCGCCTGCCAGTGACGTTGCATCCCCGAGCGACGAAACTGTCGCGTCGATCCGCGCGCCATTTCCGGCGAATGGGGGCAGCTCCGCCGTAACGATAACGGCAGCCACGTTGCGGGTCCGCGCCCTGGCGCTCCGGATGTTGATGCCCATGCGGTCGAGCATCGCCTGCAGCGACTGCTCGGTGAATGGCGCATTTCGCAGGCTGTCACCGGTGCCGTTGAGACCGACCACGAGCCCGTACCCGACGATCTGGTTGGATCGCACCCCCTGGACGGAAACGATGTCCTTGATGCGGCTCGCTGCGGTGGCAATTGTAGAGCCGAGCAGGATGAGCACTACAGCCAGTCCTGCAAGCTTCATGGCGTCCCCACTTTCACCGCTCCGTCCGGCTGAATCGCGCCCCTCACGATCACCCCGCTGTCCGCGTTGCGGACGCGCACCACACCCCCATTGCCCCCGGACTGAAGCGCGACCGCATATCCGGTGATGACGAGCGGGCCGTCCTGAAAAACGATCTGAATGGTGTGACCCTGCACGACCAAAAATGGCTCGCGAACCGCGTTGATCGGGATAGGCTTTCCCGGCAGCAGCGTCCGTCGCACCACTTTTCCGATAAGCCGATCCTGCGTTCGATGAACCGCGCTCTCCTGCGTCAGTCGCACATGGAAAGTGCGCTCGACGAGGTGATCGGCCCGGATGGAATCGCCGGGATAGAGCGTGACTTTCGGAACCGGCAGCGGAATACCTGCGCTATGGACCGAGCCGGCGCCCAGATGCACAATCATCAAAGCAAACACCGCAAACCTGATGAGAAGCGCTGGGCAAAATAGCTCTGGCCGCCAGTGGTGCACGCTCATTTCCCGCTTCAGCGGATGCCCTTGGTGACGGTGCCGAGCATGTCGTCGGCTGCTTGGATCACCTTGGAATTCATTTCATAGGCCCGCTGGGCCGAAATCAGCTCTGTGATCTCTTTCACCGGATCGACATTGGAGTTTTCGAGGTAGCCTTGCTGCACCTTCGCAAAACCGATATCCCCTGGCACTCCGACGACGGGAGCGCCAGACGCCTCGGTCTCACGGTACAGATTGCCGCCCAACGGCTCGAGGCCCGCTTCGTTGGCGAAATTCGCGAGTGTGAGCTGGCCGAGCAGCTGCAGCTCCGGCTCGTTCTCGATCCGGACAAAAACCTCGCCGCTCTCGTTAACTACGATATTGGTCGCTTCATCCGGAATATTAATGGCAGGCTGGACGAAGTAGCCGTCGATCGTCACGATCTGCCCGTCGGCATTCTTGTTGAAGGCACCCGCGCGCGTGTAGAGCTGCTCCCCGTCTGCACCGGCCACCTGGAACCACCCGCGCCCGTTGAGCGCCAGGTCCAGTTTGTTGGTCGTATTCGTCAGCGATCCTTGCATGTGGAGCTTACGGATTGCCGCGGCCCGCACACCAAGCCCCAACTGAGCCCCTTCCGGTACGGCATTTTCCCCACCACGGATGGGAACGCCCGCCGCCCGCTCCGCCTGATAGAGCAGGTCCGTGAACTCAGCGCGCGCCCGCTTGAAGCCAGTCGTATTGATATTGGCGATATTGTTGGCGATCACCTCGAGGTTGAGCTGCTGGGCCGTCATGCCGGTGGCGGCAATTGCTAGCGCTCTCATGGTCTTTTCCCGTCTTCTCTTAAACTGCTGAATTCGCCTGAACGGTCGACTAGATCGCCATTCTACTGAGCTCGAGATAGGCCGCCGTGACCTTGTCGCGAATGGCGATGGCGGCCTGCAGCGTTTGTTCCGCCGCCAACACCGATTCGACCACATCCTGCACAGCCGCTTTTCCCGTGATGCCATTGATCGCAGTTGCCTCGGCGGCGCGTAGGGATTCGGCGGTTTCAGTGATGAGCTTGCCGAGAACGGTTCCGAAATCAGCAGCATGCGTTCCAGCCGCTGCTCCTGGCCGAATGGTCTCAGCCGCATTCGAAACCGCCGATGCTTTGCCGATACTGTTGGGAGTAATGGGCGAGATCGGATTGATCATCACGAGCTCCTCAGCAGATCGATCATCATCGATATCATCTCGCGCGCCTGCTTGATCACCTGGAGATTGGCCTCGTAGGAGCGGTTCGCCTCGCGCATGTCCGCCATTTCGACGAGCATGTTCACGTTCGGCAGTTTGACATAGCCGCTGGCGTCGGCTGCGGGATGCCCCGGATCATGCTCGGTCCGGTATGGCGATCGGTCGAAATCTATACTGTCGATTTTGACGAGGTTTGCCCCCGTTATCCGATCAACCTCCGTATCAAAACTGATCGTCTTGCGCGTATAGGGATCAGCACCGGGCGTGCTGCCGGTCGATTGCGCGTTGGCGAGATTCTCCGAAACGATGCGCACGCGCTTCGACTGCGCCTCGAGCCCCGATGCGGCGATTTTGAGTGAAACCTGCAGCGGATCGATCATCGCCACTCCCTCCGCTAACCCTTAGCACTGGCAAGCATCATCCGGTGGAAGGCCTTCGTGATGCCGGCGTTCAGGGAGAACGAGCGGTTCACCTCGCCGGCCTTGATCAGCTCCTGCTCGAGGACGACCGAGTTTCCGGAATGCGTCACGTCCCAGGCGTCCTCGTCGCTCATCTCAGCCACAGGAATGCCGGCACTTGGCGGGCTCATGTGTCCTGGCTGCGTCAATGCCAGCTCGAGAGGCGCCTTACTCAGAACCGCTTCGAACGGTTCCGTATCGACCGCTTTGAAGCTCGGCGTATTGGCATTGGCGATATTGCCGGCCACAGCGGTCTGCCGCACGGACAGCCATTTGTTGTGCTGTGAAATGAGGTCGAAGAAATAAACAGGCCCCATGCGCGGCTCCCCTGTCGCGCTTCAAATCGTTATTTGTTTCTTAAGGGAGCTGTCTTGCCCGGGCCTTGTCCCAGGTGTTGGCGGCGAATGGCTTCAAAGACTCACTGCGTCTTCGCCTTGCCCCAGAGGGCTTCCAGCCGGGCGTCGCGGCCGCAGCCATGGCGATAGATAAAATATTGAATGGGGTTCTTGTGGTAATAGTCCTGGTGATAGTCCTCGGCCGGCGTGAATGTGGACGCTGGCGTGATCTCAACCACGATTGGCTGATTGAAACGGCCGCTTTTCTCCAGCGCAGCCTTGGACTCCTCAGCCAGCCGCTTCTGCTCCTCGTTGTGGTAGAAAATGGCCGGCCGATACTGATCACCGCGGTCGCAGAATTGGCCGCCTTTATCCAGCGGATCGACGTTGTGCCAGTAGACGTCGAGCAACTGCTTGTACGTGACCTGGGCAGGATCGTACTTGAGTTGCAGCACCTCCGCATGCCCCGTGCCGCCGGATGAAACCTGGTGATAGGTGGGATTGGGAGTCGTGCCACCCATGAAACCGGACGTCGTCTCCACGACGCCCTTCACCTTATCGAAATCGGATTCCGTGCACCAGAAGCAGCCGCTGGCAAAGGTAGCGACTTCAAGCTTCTGGCCTGTCTCTGCCGGCGCTGGCTGCGCCGCGGCAGCCGTCGCGAGGAAAAAGAGAGCGCCAAGCGCACGAGTGATCAGGTGAAGCATGGTTCGACGCGCTCTCTTACAGGTCCTGGAATTAGCTCGACGCTCCGGCCTTCGGCACAAACTTCAGAGCCACGCCGTTCATGCAGTAGCGCAAGCCAGTGGGCGGCGGGCCATCTTCAAAAACGTGGCCGAGATGCCCGCCACAGCGACGGCAATGCACCTCCGTGCGTGTCATGAAGAACGCGCGGTCCACGCTGGTGCCTATCGCATCGTCGATCGGCTTCCAGAAACTCGGCCAGCCGGTGCCGCTGTCGAACTTGGTCTCCGAGGAGTAGACCGGCAGATCGCATCCGGCGCAGTGGTAGGTGCCGGGTGCATAGTTCTTGTCGAGTGGGCTCGAGAAGGCATACTCGGTTCCGTGCTCGCGCAGAACATAATATTGCTCCGGGGTGAGTAGCTTCTTCCACTCCTCCTTGGTCTTGGTGATCTCGAATTTCGTCTGCTCGGTTTTGCCAGCCGAGAAGACGCGGGTGGCGGCGAACCCACCGCCAAGCAGGGCGGCTGCGGCCCCGAACGCTCCGAATTGGCGACGGCTCATCATATCTGGGCTCCCTTGGTCCCTGAAGATTAGGGCATCGCTCTCCCGACGCTTGCTGAAGATATGCGCCGCTGCCACCGGGCCGTAAAGCCGGGCTCGATCACACTCTCGTGCGCACCCTGGGAGCGTGGCGCCTCGCCGCGCCGGAGCTCAGACCTTCGATCGGCACCGCAGTCTCGAGGACGATCTCCTCGGGGCTGAGCCGGCAGCGGTAGGCAAGCATCTCGACGCCCGCAGCCCGGGCCGCGTCGAAGGCCGCCCCATAGGCCGGGTCGACGTCGCGGGCGAGATCCAGCCGCAGGGCATCGCCCCGCTGGATCAGGAACATCATCACCGCGCGATGTCCGTGGCGCACCATGTCGGTCAGCTCGACGAGGTGCTTGGCGCCGCGTTGCGTCACGCTGTCCGGAAACTCGGCCAATCCGGCTCGGCGCATCATGTGAACGTTTTTGATCTCGACGTAGCAGCGGCCCTTGTCGGCGCAATCGAGCAGGATGTCGATCCGGCTGTTCTGGCCGTACTTCACCTCGCGCCGCAGCTCCGGATAGCCGTCGAGCCCGGCAACCAGGCCCTCGCCGATAGCCTCCGCCACGAGCGCGTTCGGCCGCGATGTGTTGATACCGACCAGCGCCGGGCCCTGCCCGAGATCGGCCTCGACCATCTCCCAGGTATGCCGGTACTTGCGCGTCGGGCTGTCGCTTTCCGACAGCCACACGACGGAGCCAGGCGACGTGAGCCCGATCATCGAGCCTGTATTCGGGCAGGTGGCCGTGACCGTTTCGCCGGAATCCAGCATAACGTCGGCCAAAAAGCGCTTGTACCGCTGAACGAGGCGGCCGCGGATCAGTGGAGCAGCAAAACGCATGTCGGGGAAACTATTGCGGCCCTATGGGTAGCGCAAGCCATGGGTGTAAGCTGACGTTGAAAACTCAGCGCGAGGTACATGGGGATGGCATTGGATCAGGACAACGAGATCGTCACGGCTGCGGTGCTCGTCATCGGCGACGAGATCCTGTCGGGGCGCACCAAGGACAAGAACATCGGCTACATCGCCGAGCATTGCACGGCCATCGGCATCCAGGTGCGCGAAGTGCGGATCGTGCCCGACATCGAGGATGAGATCGTCGCCGCCGTGAACGCCCTTCGCGCCCGGTACGACTACGTGTTCACAACCGGTGGCATCGGCCCGACGCACGACGACATTACGGCTGACTCGGTCGCCAAGGCGTTCGGCGCGCGGATCGATGTCGACCCGCGGGCGCTGGCGTTGCTCCTGCCGTATTACGAGAAGCGTGGGGCCGAGGTGACGCCCGCGCGTTTGCGCATGGCACGGATTCCAGAGGGCGCGGAGCTGGTTGAAAACTCGATTTCCGTGGCGCCGGGGTTCATGCTGGGCAATGTCATCACGCTCGCCGGCATCCCAAATGTCATGCAGGTGATGCTCGACGGCGTGACGCCCCGGCTGCGCACCGGCATGAAGATGCACTCCGTTTCCATCGACCTCAACTCGCCGGAGGGCTCGATCGCCGGGGTATTCGGCGAGCACCAGAAGGCATATCCGTCCGTGTCGATG
>JAEVZQ010000286.1 GCA_023392135.1 Pseudomonadota bacterium
TGGTGCGCCGGACCGGGGTCGATCTCTACGGGGTCAACTACAAGGACCAGATGACGGCGGCACGCCGTTTCCTCGGCCACTATGGCAATCCTTACCGGGCTGTCGGCGTCGACGGCAACGGGCGCACCGCGATCGAGTGGGGCGTCTACGGCATGCCCGAAACCTTCGTGGTCGATGGCAGCGGCCGCATCGTCTACAAGCACGTCGGTCCGATTACGGCCGAGTCACTGAATACGAAGGTCATCCCGGCCATCGAGGCGGCGCGATCACGGGCTCCCGGCGGGCTAAGCGATCAGCGCTCCTGAGCAACGCGGGAGCCCTGCTCATCGGGCGATCCGAAGTGCTCGAAATAGCGGGGATCGATCCGTTCCACCGGCAATATGATCAGCACGTCCGTCGTGCCGAACTGATGGTCTATGACAGCGCCATCGCCGACTACTGCGCCGAGCCGCAAATAGCCCTTGATTAGTGGCGGCATGGCCTTCAGAGCAGCGCGGGCATCGACCTGCTCGCGGGGAAGCCGATCCATGGGCATGAACAGGTGATCGTGCGCTCGCACGCGCCACTCTTCCGGTGCGCGCGCATGGTGATGCAGGAACGACAGTGCCATCGCGTGCGCATCCGGATCGGTGCCTTCGAAGCTGGCGCAGCCGATCATCACGTCGACCTTATGCTCGCGCACGTAGGTCCACAGCCCGTGCCACAGCAACTCGACGGTGCGCTTGGTGCGGTAGGGCTTCAGCACGCAGCTTCGCCCCAGCTCCATGAAACGGTGGTTCGGCTTCGAGGCGATGAGCGGCGCGACGTCGTACTCGCTTTGCGTGTAGAATCCGATCTTCCGCGCCGCGATCTCCTGGCGCAGGACGCGGTAGGTGCCGACGACCTGCCGCTTCCGCTGCCGGCTCCAGTCTTGTCTGTTCAGACCATCGGCGGACGTGTCCACAACCAGTAGATGGTCGCAAACAGAGTCGTAGGGGTCCTCGTCGCGGCCGCGCATGTGGGTGGCGAAGCTCGCCTGAGCCGACATCTCATCGTAGAAGACGTGGTACCGGAGCCGCTGCGCGCGCTTGACGTCGGACCATGACCGAGCGAGCCGCACCTCGAGGTCGCCGATCCGACCATAAACCCTTTCAGCAGGCTTTCGCGGGGAGATGGCGAACCGCGGCATGCGCTGGCGCGCCGCGGAGCCGAGCGCGATCAGTCCCTGGGGCAGAACGCTGGCCCTAGGCCCGCGCGACCATCGGTTCGTCGTGCGATGCGAACTCAGCTTCATGCAGCTTTCGCAACCCCCAATTGCCGTGGGTCACCTCGGCTCCGAAGGTGCTCCGGGACCGCTGAAATTAATCATTAGTATAGAAAAATGACAATTCAGCAACAAGCTGGTCCCGATCCAAAGCTCGGGAGCGAGCTTCGGAAAAAAGGGGGGGCATCGTCGCGTCACTCAAATCGAGAAATCGCCCGGAGGCTCAATGATCATACCTGCGGGCATCAGGCGGCGCTGCCTGCGCGGCCCGGCTCAGTATCGGTGTCGACCGGTGGCAGCAGCCATCGCATGAGCATCGTGTGGAGCTCCGGCCACGAAAATGGCTTGGAAAGGTAGTCGTCCATTCCTGCCTCGAGGCACCTGGCGCGGTCTTCCGCAAAGGCATCGGCCGTTACGGCGATGAGGGGTGGTGTCTTCCGTCCGGTGGCAGCCTTGTTGAAGATCTGATCCAGCATTCGGATCTCGCGACTTGCCGCAAGCCCATCGAGATCCGGCATGTGTACATCCATCAGGACCAGATCGATTGCCGGGCCTGCCCCCTCGACGCTTTTCCGGACCGCGTCTACTGCGGCGCGGCCGGTCTCGACGAGAATCGGAATGCATCCGGCACGCTGAAGCATGCACTGGGCGAGCCTGGCGTTGATCGGGTTGTCCTCGGCGACAAGGACGCGCCCGCCGATGGGCTCGGTCAGTCGAGTCTCGATCTGGATCGGCAGAGTGTGAGCCGCGACCGGCTCGCGAGCCGAAGTTGAGGCGGTTTGAGGCGCGTCGCTCGAAAGCACTTCGGAAGGGTGGCCCTCCTCCAGGTCGAGCGCCTCGGAAGCTGGCTCTTCGGGTCCGGTCTGTCGGCTGGCATTTTCGGCGGCCTCGCCCCGGCGTATGCCGGTGCGCAGACCTGCATCGATTATCAGTCCAATCAGCATTCCGGCACCGACATAGCTCAGGTATGCGGGGCCGAACTGGTCGGGAAGCAGGACGGGCCCGAAAAGGAACGTCAGGCCACCGGCGAGGAGCAAGGCCCGCAGGACTGCGGCGAACGCGGAGAATTGCCTGGCCATACAGAGCCTCCTCGAGAGCCCAGAAGCGAGTTCGCTGCCGTCCGAGCAAATCCGAGGACGGAGGATCAACGCTGGCTTATAAGGCAATCAGCTTGGTGTTGAGGAAGGCTTCAGAAGGCTGGTTAATGACCGCTGCAGCGCTGTATCGCTGCCCGGGATGGCGGGATGCCGAGCATCTTCAACTCAGAGCCAGAGCACCTTCCGCCGCAGCTCGAAATCATCGCTCAAGGCCTGGGAGGGGCCAGTATGGATCACCTCGCCGCGCTCCAGTGCAACAGTCCGGTCGGACAGTGCCAGTGCCAGATCGAGGTGATGATCGACGATGATGATCGAGATCTGATGGCGCAGGCTGTCGAAGGATTCGAACAGCTCCTCGATGACAGCCGGAGCCAGACCTTCGAACGGTTCGTCCAGCAGCAGGACACGTGTGTCGCCGATGAGCGCGCGAGCCACCGCTACCATCTGCTGCTCGCCTCCCGAGAGATAGTCTGCCGGCGTACGCCAGCGCTCCTTGATCCGGGGAAAGAAGGTGAAGACCTTGTCCTCGTCCCAATATGTGCCCGCGTCGTTGCGGCGCTTGAGCCGGCCCAATTCCAAATTTTCCGCCACGGTCATGCCGGCGAAAAGTCCGCGGCCCTGCGGGACGTATGAGATCCCCCGCCGTGTGATCGCGGCCGATGGCCGGCCCGCGAGCTCCTCTCCGCCGAGCCGGATGGAGCCGTGTTTTGGCGGGGTAATCCCGACGATGCTTTTGAGCAGGGTCGACTTGCCGGCCCCGTTTCGCCCGAGCAGCGCAACGATCTCGTTTTCGCGCACACTGAACGAGACGGAGCGCAGGACGTGGCTTTTGCCGTAGAACGTGTCGACACCTTCGAGCGCCAGAACAGGCTCGTCCCTGGCGGAGGTCGTCCTGTGCTTCTCGCTGAGCGCGTGTGCACCGGACCCTATGTAGACCTCCTGCACACGCTGCGAGTTGCGTGCATCTTCGACCGTGCCATCGACGAGCACCTGCCCTTCGTTCATGACCGTGACGGCATCGGCGATCTGGAAAACCCGATCGATATCATGCTCGACCAGCAGCACGGGGATATCCGCGGAGATGCGCTTGATCAGATTACCGACCCGCTCGCGTTCGGCTGCGGCAAGACCTGCCAGCGGCTCGTCGAGGAGGAGCACGCGTGGCTTCGTCGCCAGTGCAAGAGACATGTCGAGCAGCCGCTGACCGCCGTAAGAGAGCGAGCCCGCTTCGGCCAGCTCGACACCTTTGAGGCCCATCGTCCGCAGGATCTCGGCCGTCTCGTCGTTCACGCCGCGAAGATCGAGTGCGGGCGTCCAGACGTCGAAACGATGCGGAGAGCGCGCCTGAACAGCGAGCCGGACATTCTCCTCGACGCTCAGGGCCGGGAAGAGATTGGTGATCTGGAAGGAGCGGCCGATGCCGGCTTGGGTCAGTTCCTCCGGGCTGAGCCGCGAGACATCCTTGCCGGCGAGCTTGATCTGCCCGGCATCGGGTGGAAAGAGCCCGGAAATGATATTGAATGCCGTCGTTTTGCCGGCGCCGTTCGGGCCGATCAGCGCGTGCAATGTCCGGTCTCGTAATGCGAAGCTCGCACCCTGTACCGCCTTGATGCCGCCGAAGCTCTTTGCAATAGCGTTGACCGAAAGAATGGTGCCAGGTGCGTGCTTCGCCGGTTTCAGGAAATCCGGCAGCTCGATCTCGCCGGCCTCGCGGCCGGCCATGGCCGCGTCCTCTACCGATCTCGGGCGGAACGGTGCTGTCAGCCGCTCGTAAACGCCTACGAGGCCTGCGGGCGAGAAGACAACGAACCCGACGAACATCAATCCGAAATAGAGAAGCCAGTTCGGCGTAATGCTGGAGAGGAAGTCGCGGAACACGACGTAGAACAACGCTCCGAGCGCTGGTCCGAGAAAGCTTCGCATCCCGCCGATCACGACCATGGCGAGCAGTTCACCCGAAAAGGCGATCGAAGTCGGTTCAGCCGAGGTCATCCGGTTGTTGAACAGCAGTAGAATGCCGGCCAGTCCGGTCAGCGTCGCGGAGGCGACGAAGGCAAGCAGCTTGTAGCGATCGGTTGGGTAGCCGATGAAGCGGGCGCGCTGCTCGTTCTCACGAATGGCGACGAGCACGTGCCCGACCGGTGAGCGATGGAATCGCCAGAGGGCGTACAGCACTGCAAATCCGATCAGCGCCATCAGCACGTAGTAGTTCGTCGCATCCTCGAAATTGATGCCGAATGCCTGCGGGCGCCGGATGCCGCCGAGTCCATCCTCTCCGCCGGTCACGGATGTCCAGCGGAAGGCAACGGCGTAGACCATGGCCGAGAGCGCCAGTGTCAGCAGCGCAAAATAGACGCCACGCCGACGCAAGATGAGGAACCCGAAGCCTGCCGAAACGGCGATGATCACCGCCAGTCCGACCAGGACCGGCAGAATAAAGGCATCCGGAAACAGATTGCGCTGTGCAAGGCCTGCGGCGTAGGCCGCGAGCCCGAACCAGGCACCATGGCCGAACGAAACGAGCCCGGTGTGTCCAACGAGGATGTTCAATGCCATGCAGGCAGTCGCGAATATCACGACCTCCGATGCCGATGTTATTCCGAGCCCGATGGCGGAGAGAAGCAACGGCAGCAGCGCGAGGGCAGCGGCGGTGATGTAGAGCGGTTTCCGGTCGAGCTGCATGGCCGTTGCTCACTCGAACTTCTGAATGCGCTCGCCGAACAAACCTCTCGGCCTGAACAGGAGCACGAGCAGCATCATGAAGTAGATGACGGCAGTCGAAGCCTGCGCGTAACCGAAGGCAATGGTCATTCCCTTCACCAAGCCGACCAGCAACGCCGCGACGATGACGCCCCAGAACGAGCCAAGTCCGCCGATCACCACCACGACGAAGGCTGGCGTTATGATCTCCTGCCCCATGGCTGGATGAATGGAGTAGATCGGCGCCAGCAAAACGCCTGCAAGCCCGGCAAGGCCAATGCCGAGCGCCGCGACCGCCGCCATATAGGGCTGCAGCGAAATGCCGAGCGCGCCCACCATATCGGGGTTCTGAACACCTGCCCGAACCACGCGGCCGAAAGCTGTCTTGTTGAACAGCAACCATAGTCCAATGACGCAGACGGCGGCGATCCCGAGCAGGAGGGTTCGGTAATAGGAGTAGATGAAGTCTCCGACGATGATTGGACCCCGGAGCGCCTGCGGCAGGCCGAACGACATTGGCGGCGCGCCAAAAATCATGCGCAAGCTCTGCTCAGCCACCATGGCGAGGCCGAAGGTAAGCAGTAGTGAGAGAATGGGATCGCTTCGGTAGAAGCGTCGGAAGAGAAAACGCTCGATCAAAATGCCAAGCAGCGCGACGGCGATCGGGGAGGCCACCAGCGCGCCGCCGAAGCCGAGGTGCGGGGCGATCACCACCGTCAGATAGGCGCCGATGGCATAAAACGCACCGTGCGCGAGATTGATGATGCCTCCCAGCGAGAAGATGAGAGACAGCCCGAGCGCGATCAAAAGGTAATAGACGCCGTCGAGCAGGCCATTGAGGACCTGCTGGGCAAAGAGTGTCGCGGACACGTGGAAACGGCTCCTGAAAGGCCAATCACTGCCCCCTCTCCCCCCGAGCGGAGGGAGAGGGGAGCCGCGCCGCGAATTACGCGGACATATTGCAGACGTTCTCTTCCTTGGTCGCCGCGATAACCTCGAGATCCTCATTCGGCCCTGGCGTCGGCGGGCCGGGCTTGTAGATATCCCACTGGTTCTTGAGCTCGGAGGCTTTCAGCGCCTCGACGGCATACATTTCATGCATGAGCTGATGATCGTACGCGCGGAAATAGCCTTCGCGCGTTTTCAGCAGATCGAATTTCGCGCCCTTCTCCCAATGCTCGATCAGCTTCGGCGCTTTGATCGCGTTGATCTCGTTCATCGACTGGGCAAGGCTGTGCATGGCCACGTAGTCGCCCCACGCCTGGTTGTCGGGTGGGCGGCCGTACTTCTTCGTGAAGGCGGCGACGAAGGCCTTGGTCCCTGCCGTGTCGACGAGGTGATGCCAGACCAGCGGCCACGTGCCGAAGAAGTTGCCCTGTCCGGCGCCCCAGGCGACGGCGGTGTCGAAGCCGAATCCGGCAACGGGGAAATCGAGGCCGAATTCCGAAAACTGCTTGAGGAAATTCGTAATTTGAACGCCCGCAAGATTCGATACGACGAGATCCGGCTTGGCATCGCGGATTTTGACCAGGAACGCCGAGAAGTCCGCGGCGTCGGTCGGAACCAGCTCGTCGGCGGCGAACTGGCCCCCGTTGGCTTCCATGAAC